>JBGSXH010000141.1:0-5334 GCA_041751515.1 Cyclobacteriaceae bacterium
CATCCTAATTATACTGATAAGGTTTTTGAACTGCCTGATACTGTCATTGTGTTTGACGAGAATGAATTTATAAAGAGTGACGCAGGAAAAGCTGAAAAAGCAGTTTCAGAATCTTCTTTGAAGGCAAGTAATGAATTGACTGCCATAATTCGTGGAAAAGTACTGGATGTTGAAAGTGATGACGTCGTAAGTAACAGCAAAGTCACCATACAACCTGCCTATCTTTCTCAATCTTTCGACAAGCAAACAGATGGTCAAGGGACATTTAGTGCAACTTTAACAGCAGCACCTCACTACATGATAACCGTGAGGGCGCAAGGCTATATGCCGCAAGAGTTTAGAATTGACCATGATTCATTGTCACAGGATTTAAGTTTGAAATTAACTCCCTTAAAGGTGGGCACCACTGTTAACCTTGACAATGTCTTATTCTCGCAGGGAAAAGCCACAATGCTGGAGCAATCTTACGAGGACCTTGACAAAGTTGTCGAGATCATGCGAAGCAACCCTAACCTCATCATCGAGCTTGCCGGACATACTGACAACCGGGGTATTGCTAAAATGAACCTACAGCTATCCCAGGAACGCGTAGCCTCTGTAAAAGCTTATCTGGTATCAAAGGGAGTGGATGCTGACAGAATTGAGGGAAAGGGTTATGGAGGTTTACGCCCAATAGCTTCCAATAAATCTGAAGAAACCAGGAAGATGAATCGCCGTGTTGAATTCACAGTGCTAAAGAATTAATACTAATTCATCAAACAAACCTTTTCACTATATAGCTTTTGTTGTTTTCAATCTACTTGAATAAACAACTGTATTAAATGCAGGGTTCTAGCTTAAACATTTTATCAGTTTAAATATTCAAGTTATGATACAGAAAGGCAGCGTTGTTCAATGGAATTGGGGAAATGGAACTGCAGAAGGAAAAGTCATTGAGACTTACGCAGAAGAAGTCGAAAAGCAGATAAAGGGGCAATCCGTCAAGAGAATTGGTGAGAAAAACAATAAAGCCTTATATATCGAGCAGGATGATGGCAGCAAGGTACTAAAGCTGGAAAGTGAAGTTGAGAAAAAATAATTAAGTTTTTAAAAACTATTTGTTTACTTATTCCGTATATTGGTTCAACGACATAGTTTCGGTGGTTAAAGTTTAAATGATAACACCTAGATTAAAGATGAAGAGAAGGCACCTATTAGGTGTCTTCTTTTTTTGTTTTAAAATTAAACCTTTGGTATAATCTGCCGTTATTTGCATAAACTATAAAAATGCGATTAAAGAAGATTTTTGGAACATTCCTCACAGTATTAGGTGTAATTTTACTATTGGTAACTGCCATGGCTTTCCTTCAGGAAGATGGTGCCATATGGGGAATTCACGTAGAGGGATTTAAAATACTTGTACCACTTGTGTTGGGCTTCACATTTTTCGGTTCTGGCATAGGACTTTTAAAGTCTATCAGCTAGCAGTATTAGACTCAACTGTTCTTTTACTAGTTTTTTCCGTAAACATTTTGGGCATAAGAAAACCGAATAAGCAGGAGTCAGCTGATTCGGTCTGCTATTGCAGTATATGGTCTGCCAGTTGTGATATATTGTTGATATGTTTGTAGGTAGGGTCATTGGCATTGACCATCAGTGCATAGCTATTATTAAATCCCAATGGTTCCAGCCAGGTAATATCCCAGGAAGACTCCATATTTTTACGTAAATAGGTAAGTGTGGACTTTTCATTTGCCGCTAAGGAAGCTGGCTTCTTTTTGTCAGACAATAATACCTCTAAACCAGTTCCTGTATATTCAGGATATAGATCTATTTCTCCGTTGATAAGTGCCTCAAAACATATTTTTGTTCCTCCCAAGCCTGTAATTGCCTCCACGGGTATCTGTAAGTGTCCTTCAATCAGCTGCTTATAAATCTCTACCAGAATATACTGCTCTGTGAAAATCTTAGATCCGATTTTTATTGGTGCCAGCCCCTTATCGACGACAGAATTTCTGTACAGATCTGTGCTTTTTAAAAATGCTGTAGCGGCATGTTTAGGCGAAATTTGATCAAAATCAACTTGATAGTTTAAAGCTAAAATGGTGCTGTCGGTGATTTTGCCAGACAGCAGATTCATGACAGCCTGCAAATCAGGATAGCTCGAAAGTGCATCCTGCCTGATAAGCGGAGCAGCAAAATATGCAGGCATAGTTTTCAAGTCGTCCTCAAGAATTTTAAATTTGTATGCTTTTATTCGACTATCGGTAGTGTAACCATCAATGACATCGACATATCCCTCATTCATCGCTTTATATACCAGCGCAGGAGCGATAATCAAGTAAGGAATTTTAAACCCATATTGTTTCTCAATTCCTGGAAGGCCATCATTCCGTCCGATAAATTCGGGGCTAAATGCTGCCTTAATTCCACTTTTAACAAAGATACCAGAAGACTGGAGTACAAAACCAACAAGCAAAATCGGAACAAAAACTGAGAAAAATTTTACAGATTTCCGTATATCAGCTTTTTGAAAATATGCCAAAAGCCCGTCAAGCACAATTGCCAGCAGCGCCGCCGGTACGGCACCAGCAATTATCATTTCGGAATTATTTAAGGCAATACCACCAAAAATGAACTCGCCCAACCCTCCGGCACCAATATATGCTGCCAGGGTAGCAACACCGACATTTATGACAGTGGCCGTCCTAATACCTGCAAGTATTACCGGCATAGCCAGCGGCAGCTGTACCTTCAGGAGAATTTGTTTGGCTGTCATTCCCATTCCTTTTGCGGCATCAACTACAGCATTGTCCACACCTGAAATTCCTGTAAAAGTGTTTCGAACAATCGGAAGTAATGCGTAAAGGAATAGAGCAATAATAGCCGGGCCAACGCCGATGCCAAATAGCGGGATCATGAAACCCAGCAGTGCAATTGACGGTATTGTTTGCAGCATGCCTGTAGCTGCCAAAACCGGGCTAGCAAAACGTTGCTTTCTACTTATAAAAATCCCCAGCGGTAACCCTATGAGAACTGCTATGGCAAGTGAAGTCGCTGTAAGTCCCAAATGAACAATCATTTGCTGCAGTAGCTGCTGAGCATTATCAAATAAAAACTGAAACATTGGCATCAATAGTGCTGCTTTAAGTACCAACCAATCGAATGCCAAAGCTTTTCCTTATCGAGCTTTGCAAAAACATGCTGCATACTATCCTCAAAAATTCTACTGTGAAGATGAATACTTTCAGGCACATCTGAAATAGAATCGTTCGGATATAACTTTGTATAGTATTCAGCAATATCATTCCAGGTAATAGTATTTATCTGATACCAAAGTTTATCCTGCGCCATAAAATCATCTACAAATTTATTGTGTCCGGACTTTAACAAAGTTTCGGCTGTACCGATTTGTTGCACCTTACCCTCCGATAAAAGGCATATATGATCTGAAAAGGTTATGGCTTCCTGAATATCGTGCGTTACGAGAATGACGGTTTTCTTAAATTCAGCAATAATCGAAAGGAAGTCGTCCCTGACAGATTTCCGAATAAGCGGATCTAAAGCACTAAACGGTTCGTCCATCAAGATGATATCCTGGTTAGCGGCAATTGCCCTTGCCAGACCAACTCGTTGTTGTTGTCCGCCACTCAGCTGATGAGGCATCCTGTCCAGGTAGTCTACAGGAAGATGCAGTCTTTCAAGTAAGTCCACGCAAGTCTCCCTTATTTTGTCTTTAGGCCATTTCAAGAGGGCAGGCACTATACTGATGTTTTCTTCAACTGTATAATGCGGAAATAAGCCTGTCTGTTGAATTACATAGCCGATTTTACGTCGGAGTGTATGTGCATCATAATCTCTCACTGGTGATCCCTCTATTAAGATTTCACCATCATCCGGCTCGACTAACCGGTTGATCATTCTTAAAATAGTAGTTTTTCCAGAACCACTGCTCCCAAGTAAGGCTAATTTTTCCCCTTTAGCCAGCTTCAAAGAAACATCGTTGACTACGGTTTTTCCTGCAAAAATTTTGCTGACACCATTGACTGTAATCATTCAGGATCCTTTATTGTCATCATCAAATTATTTAATGATTCGGCCAAAGTAGGGTGAGAAAAAATACCATGCAACAATTTTGTATAGGGCAACTTACCTATCATTGCTACTTGAATAGTGGCTAATAGTTCTCCCGCCTCATGGCCTAACAAACTCGCTCCCAAAATGGTGTCATCAGCCTTGCTAATTAAAACCTTCAAAAGGCCATCAGTTTTACCGATATGAATAGCGCGAGCTACTCTTGCCATTGGTAGAGAAGCAACCTTATAGACTACGTTTTGTGCATTGGCCTGCAATTCATTTAAACCTACACGAGCCAGCTGAGGATCTGTAAACATTGTATAAGGTATTTGTCGATCACTGATATCAATAGGCCTATTATGAATCAATAGGTTCTCCAGCTGTCGGTAATCATCAAACGACACATGCGTAAAGGCAGGTCCGCCTTTTACATCTCCAATAGCATAAATATGAGGTTGAGATGTGGTTAGTTGTTCATTAACTTCAATGTATCCTTTGTCATCCAAAGCTATTTTTGCGTTTTCTACCTTAAGTCGATTAGTATTAGGTTTTCTTCCGGTAGCAAAAAGCAGATGAGTGCCGGTAAGCATTTGTGTTTTGCCATCCACGTCAAATTTTGCAATGATTGAATCGCTTTCTCTACCTTCCAGTTTGACAACTTTTGCATTGAAATAAAATTTCATTCCAGACTTCTTCAAACTTTCAAACAAAGCGTCGGCAATGTCCTCATCTTCATTTTTCACCAACCTGGGGGAGCGCTCGACAATGCTTACTTTCGACCCCAATCTCTGAAAAAGCTGCCCAAATTCCAGTCCGATGTAACTGCCTCCAATAATGATAAGATGCTCAGGAACAGCCTCTACGTCCATGATGTTGTTTGAAGTATGATAAGTCAGTTGCTCTACACCTTCTATTGTCGGAATGTTTGGACTATTGCCGGTATTGATGATGCAGTGGCTGAAACTTATTGATTCACCATTTACCGTTAGGGTATGATGGTCTTTGAAACTTGCTTCTCCATGAATCAGCGTTAAATTGTCAGTAGCTTCAATTCCGCTTTCACTGCCCTTACGAAACATGGCGACAACTTCATTCTTCCTTTTTTGTATCTTTTCCAGGTCAATATGCTTCAGTGAAAGACTAATACCATATTGATCAGCCACGCTGACTGAATGGGCAACGTCTGCCGAGGCAATCATCGTTTTTGTTGGCGTACAACCGAAATTGATACAACTTCCGCCAACTTTGTTTTTTTCGATAATGGCAACAGAATGACCA
>JBGSXH010000142.1:0-2278 GCA_041751515.1 Cyclobacteriaceae bacterium
TTCCAGCACTTTTCTGAAAGAGAAATAAGCACGATATTGCATTGTAAATTATTGGATATTCATGATTAATAGTAAACCCAAAACATCGACGCTATTTTCACTTGGGGCATTTATTCTATTGTGCCTCACGATTACCGGGTATCAATCTACATACCTCTTGTCCGGTTCGGCCCAATGGTATCATTACTTATTCATGATTGTTTTCGGCATACCCGGCATCATATTGCTACTACGCGTACTCATCTCCTATAAAACCATTTTGATAAAAAAGGAGTCGATTACTATCAAATATCCTTTCATAATGAAAAAGAAATATTTTAAGTTAAAGGATATTGAGGCCTGGTGCCAAACAGAAATTTCAACCAATAACACCACCTTCAGGCATCTTGAAATAAAAGCGTTAAAAGGTTCACCTATTAAGATATCAAATAAAGAAAATACCGAATACGAGCGTATAGCTACTTATTTAAGAAGAAAAGCCGGGAAAAAAGAGGCTAAGGAAAGTAGCGGATTGGATGTAAGATAAATAAAGAGTTTGAATACTTTCGCCATTTTTTGAAACGGATGTTCACTCATATAATAAAAGTGGCACAGACTTTGACTACTGAGATTGCATAGATTACGACAATAACCGATGCAGTCAGTATCAATCCATTTTATTACTGACGTACGTATAGTTAATTTTTTAAACTGTTTATCATCAAAAACAAAACACTATGATACTTCTTCAACAACTGGTGATTCTTTTTGCTCTACTAGCCTGTGGCGTTAGTGCTAGTGCATTCCTGTTTTGGGTGCTTTTCAAGAAAGATGCACCGTCATTTGACGATGTTAAAGAAACTTTTATGCTGGATTAAGTTACCGGATAACCATTTTTACCTTACCAATAAATAAAGGCAGACTAGCTTATAGTCTGCCTTTATTCGTTTACTTATCTATACTTTTTCTGATATCACCTTTTCGCCATTCCTCGACAAAACGAGACCAAGCCAGTGGGTTAATGAGATTATTGGGCGGCACTAAACCGGTGGTATTGTATAGAGAGCTTGTAGGATCCATATACATGCGCTGAAAACGCATTTGTTCATGATGGTAAAAATGCTCTGGATTGGCACTTTCCAAATTTTTGTACAGCTTTTCTCTTGCCAGGATGGTATTTCGCAGCTCATCA
Organism: Cyclobacteriaceae bacterium; assembly: GCA_041751515.1. Classification (GTDB taxonomy): domain Bacteria; phylum Bacteroidota; class Bacteroidia; order Cytophagales; family Cyclobacteriaceae; genus JBGSXH01. The sequence continues at coordinate 1,172 of JBGSXH010000142.1, forward strand.
TTCTGGTCAGGATCAAACTCCAGAAATGCCTGCGTAAATTGAGTAATGTCCGGCATGCTGTAAATTGTCACCTCCTGCAATATTACGGTATCGCTGTATAATAATTTTATCATAGAGTAGGTTTCCCCTACCATGCTGCCGGGGACAATAAAACTGGCATCTTTATACCCTACTTCGGTAAAGGACAAGGTATCGCCAGGGGCTACATTCAAATTAAAAAATCCTGTTGAATCTGTGACAGCCCCTTCAAAACCATTGCTGGTTCTGATAGTGGCAAATGGTATGGCTTGTCTGCTTTCTGCATCTAATACTACACCTGACAATTGGATCTTCTTAGATGTGTTTTGAGTCGGCGCCTGCTCCTGCGCTGCCGCAACCTGCGCAAATAAAATTAAGGCAAAAAGGAAAATAGAGACCTTTCCATAACAGAAGCCTCCCCCTAAAAACCTTTCTAAAATAGAATTAACATCAGGTATTTTTGTATACATAGTTCTGTTTTTTGATTCTGGAAACATCCTACATGTTTTAAATGTAGTTATCTGTACTAACTATGCATTGAAGTCTATTGTTGGGATTTATATCAATGAGTCCAGTTATATTGATCCATATTTTCAAGACAATTCTTCAACAAGGCGATTACAGCCATCACGTCTTCTTCGTGAACGGTCTCAATAACCTGATGAAGATGACGGGTAGGAATAGAGAGCGCCCCTGCAATTGAAGCATGTTTTCCCATGCGTTGCAGTCCGGCTGTATCAGTTCCACCGGCAGTAAGTATCTCTGGCTGCCATTTTATATCATTTTCTGATGCCATTTGCTTCATAAATGCCACCATTCTATAATCGCAGATAGCAGATGCATCCATAATTTTGATAGCAGCACCTTTTCCTAACATTGTGATCTTTTCATGCTCCTGAGCACCAGGCACATCGTAAGCGATAGTCGTATCCAAAGCAATACCAAAGTCCGGATTAATACGATGCGCCGCCACTTGAGCACCCCTGATGCCCACTTCCTCCTGTACAGTAAATACACCATAAACATCGTAGGGTACATTTTTTAATTGTTTCAGGGTTTCGATCAGAATATATACCGAAATTCGGTTGT
>JBGSXH010000143.1:0-1781 GCA_041751515.1 Cyclobacteriaceae bacterium
ACTAAGACTACATCGGGCATTTAATTCTCTTACGTCATAAAAAGCAATTTTCACTTTCTTATCTTCCTCTTCCCATACCAAAATTTTCAGAGGTAGTTCCGCACCAACTCTTTGATCGCATTGCATCAGCAATGTTCCAGCTTCAGGATTTCCAAATATAAAAACGGCGGTAGGACGAAGTTTCATTCCTGCTTTCTCTGCGCCATCATGATGAGCAATCTTGTTGAATACATTAAAACCCTCATCTTTCAGAACTTCCTGCAGTCTTAAACTCGTTTCTTCAAAATTTCTGGACGATATCACAGATAATAAAGGTGTTTCCTCAGTAAACTGCGCCCTTACCTGCAAAGAGAACAGCATAAGAAAACTTAGTACAATAACTGTAGATTTCATCTGTTTCATGTTTTTAGTTGCCATTCACTTGTTTAATTTTAGCCATGAATCACAATTGGAATCGTTCTCTGCCGCACTTTCAAATTTTTATCTTCGGATGCGGAGCTTCCGACTAAACTTTTGTTCATTGATCTGTGATAACTTAAGATGGTTTTTTGACGAAAGCTATTCCGTGACTAAATTTTTTATCAGGTAGTATTTTTAATAAAAATCTACATACTATTGTTACATCAGAACATGCAAAATACCACAACTGCCATATAACCCTGGCAATTTTTACAATGTTTGAAATTATTCATAATTATTGATATGTGTGCCTTGCCTAGGCAAAAATTTACGATAATTTATCTTGAAGTGAAACCTTTTTAGCATCTTCAAGTTCTAGTTTAAACATTAAATATGTTCAACCCTTCTAACTTTTTTAACTATGAAGAAAATGAAATTTTACTTATTGGCATTCTCTATGGTCTTCGCAAATTTTGCATTTGCAGGTAATGGTGAATCTAAATCAGACAATGATCCTGTAACAATTTCTAATGAAACTGAAATTGATGCAGCAACTCAAGCTCGCATCAACGAACTTACAAACCGGCTTGATGAACTAAAGGCGATTGATAAAAGTGAACTTGAGCGTTCTGAGAAAAAAGAGCTTCGCAAAGAGGTAGTAGAAATCAAAAAAGAGTTAAAAGAGCAGCGTGGCGCAGGAATTTATATTTCAGGTGGTGCATTATTAGTAATTATCATCTTGCTGATCATTTTATAATCGACAAGTAATCAAAAAAGAGGTGCAATTTTAAATTGCACCTCTTTTTTTTGTTTTAATGCTTAAAACCATTCCGGCATTATGCCATTGCTGAACAGTTCTTGTCTTGCATTGCCCTCCAAATCCATGATATAAATATTATCAGGGCCCTCGTTGTCATTTGGGGAACTGGTAAAAATCACATAAGCCCCTGTAGGAGAATACCGTGGAGCGCTGTCATTCATACCCTCTGGCTTATTTCCCGATAAGTCTGAAAATAAGCCGCTTTCTAAATTTAAAGTAACTACTCTAGCATCGAGTTGCCGTCCAATTGGCGAAGGAAATCTTGCAGCATCGTGACTAAAAACTATATTATTGCCATCCACAGAAAAGTGCGGGGCCGATAATACCCCCAAGCTGTCCTGGTGGAACTGGCTTAATAATTCACGGATGTTACTACCATTACCATTCATGATAAGCAGATTGGCATTCTGCGGATTCGTACCTACAGTCTGTGCTACAATCTGCCCTGTCGCCTGGCTCCAATGTACATCTCTAAAGTTGAGATTTTCGGGTGCAGTAGCTATCTCAATTAAATCACTACCATCAATACGAATACTTAATAACTTGTCGTAATGTGCATATA
>JBGSXH010000144.1:0-1978 GCA_041751515.1 Cyclobacteriaceae bacterium
AATCGTGGCGATTCGCTTTGCGTAACCATGATGCCATCACTTTTCAAGATGCGATGCACGTCTCGATAAAAAGTTTCGGTGAACAAGCCTTCCCCAGGCCCCACTGGATCGGTGGAATCTATGATTACCAGGTCGAATGACGCATCCTTGGTTTCTTTCACGTATTTGATGCCGTCATCAATTCTCAGACTCAAATTAGGATGATCCAAAGAGGAGGCGATACCAGGAAGAAACTTCCTTGAGGCTTCTACTACTTTTTCATCAATTTCTACCATGACGACTTCCTCTATACTGTCATGCTTCAGAATTTCGCGGGCAGTTCCGCCGTCACCTCCACCTATGATCAGCACGCGCTTAGGATCAGGGTGCGTTAGCATCGGAATATGAGCGATCATTTCGTGGTAAACATACTCATCGCTTTCGGTGCACATCACCATACCATCGAGAGTAAGCATATTGCCATAAGCAAAAGTCTTGTAAACTTCTACTTTTTGAAAGTCTGAGGTTTCATCGTAGAGTTTATCTCCTTCATGGCGCATCGATAAAGCGAGGTTTTCATTGCGTTCCGTAAACCAAATGTCTCTGGTTTTTAGTGGGCTGCCATCTTTAGCGCTTTTGACATCCCGCAATTGATTGACATTAAAATCTTTACTGGTAAGCAAATTGAGCTCACCTCTGCGCATTTCCATTGCCGAACCATGGTCTGCCTTAAAGGCTTCTTTCAGATAGTTATAGGAAACCCAGGGATCAACGGTATCGCCACAGGTAAATAAATCCACAGAAGCAAAGCCATATTCCGGCCAGGTATGAATAGCCAGATGACTCTCCTGTATTACTACCACACCAGACACCCCATAAGGTGAAAAATGATGAAATGTAGAGTTGATTAATGTAGCACCGGCCTTTTCCGCCGCCTCTTCCATACTCTTTTCTATATGGACTACGTCATTTAGTAATTCGGGTGTACAGTCATAAAACTCTACGATAATGTGTCTTCCAAGCGCTCCCATGGCGATAATTATTATTTATATTAGTCAAAATTGCTGGCCATTATAATTCAATAGCACTACAAAGCAACTAAATTAGCGTACAAAAGGAAAGTTTTATTTGCTATTAGCATTAAGCCTCAGGATAAATGTAATAGCGTAATTCGCCATTTCCCGCCGTAACTTCCCCCCAGGAATCGTTTGTAAATTCAATTTCCACGATGCCACCAGGCACTACATCACCAATATCTTTTTCAGATAAATATTCAGCAAAATACGTCACTGCAGGGTTATGTCCAACCAGCATCACTTTTTCCTGCTCATCATCTAAGCCATTGACAAAGGAAAGTAAAGTTCTTGCAGAAGCCTCATATAGCTCTTCATCGACTGCTACATCTGCCGCATCGAAGTCTATTTGGGCGGCGATGAGCTCAGCAGTAGTGCGTGCGCGTTCTGCATGACTGCAAAAAATTGCTTGCGGCACAAAACCTGCTTCTTTCAGCCTCCGCCCCATTTTCGATGCATCATTATAGCCTTTTACAGATAACATCCTGTTGAGATCTTCCTGTCTAACGCCCCTGGTTTCAGCTTCGGCGTGCCTTACGATAATGAGTTTTTTTCCCATCCTGATAGCTTAATAATTGGTTTACAGTATTCTAAATTTGATGACTAATATAAACCATGAAGCGCATTATAGTTTAGGCTTTTGCTATTTTTAGAAAAAAATAGTGATATTTGGGTTCCTTAAGACGTCCCAAAAGTTTATAGTATGCCCAAAAACTTAGTCATAGTAGAGTCTCCCGCCAAAGCAAAAACAATAGAAGGTTACCTTGGCAGTCAATATAAAGTAACATCCTCCTACGGCCACGTTCGCGACCTTCCCAAAGGCGACAAGGCAATCGATATTGCCAACGGTTTCAAACCTACCTACGAGGTTACCAAGGATAAGACAGATGTTATCCGTCAATTGAAAAAAATGGTTAAGGAAGCCG
>JBGSXH010000145.1:0-4898 GCA_041751515.1 Cyclobacteriaceae bacterium
CCGAGCTTCTTCAATAGTGAAGCACTCATGGTCAGTACTGATGCCAGCCGAAGCATAAGCTACCGCTTGCGCCCCTTTCAGGCCTGGTGCATGGCCATCCACAGGTTTTCCTGCTTGTTTGGCAGCTTTTATTTTTCCGAATACCTCCGCATCTTCATGCAAAACCCCTGGCCAGTTCATCATTTCCGCCAGATACTTAATTTCCTTACGGGCAAGTAAGGCGGTAACACCATCCGTGTCAATCACGGCTCCGGCAGTTTCAAAACCAGTTGCGGGTACACAGGAAGGTGCGCCAAAGTAAAATTTGAATGGACAGAGCGCAGCATTGTCAATCATATAATCTACCCCGGCAATGCCCAGGACATTGGCAATCTCATGGGGATCAGAGACCGTGGCCACTGTGCCATGCACTACTGCCAGCCTTGCAAAATCAACCGGCACCAGCATGCTGCTTTCAATATGGACATGAGCATCAACAAAACCAGGAAGAATAAACCTGGAAGGTGCTTGAGCTGTAGGTGTAATTTTAAGTATTTTACCATTTTCAAGATAAAGGTCTCCCGGGTATATTTTTTTTTGACGTATATCGACAATTTGTCCGCTTATTACCTGCATTGTTTTAGCTTTTTGTGAAGGCTTTCTGATATAAACTTGAAATTACTAATATTTCCTACGTTCAGAGATGCTTCGACTAATAATTTATATATTTGCAGAAGTAAATGAGAGCAGCATGAAGCGAAGATTAAGACTAGTCATATATATGCTGTTGGTAGCAAGTTTTTCATTATCAGCCTGCAAAAGCCAACAAACCCATAGAAAGCAACCGAAACGCGGTCCTATTCCCTGTCCAATTAAAGACTGTTGATATCAAACTACCTTGCATGAAGAAAATAGTAATTGCCATCGACGGTTTTTCTGCTTGTGGGAAAAGCACCACCGCCAAAGCAGTAGCTGCCTCGCTTAACTATGGCTATATTGATACCGGAGCGATGTACCGTGCCGTTACCTTATACTTTAGGGATAATTACATTAACTTGACAAACCCTAAGTCAGTAGCCAAAGCGCTGAGCAACATTGAAGTAAGCTTTCATTACAACGAAAAAACGAATCAAAACGAAACTTATCTTAACGGCCTCAATGTTGAAGGTAAAATTCGACATATGGAGATTTCCAATCAGGTAAGTGAAGTCAGCGCCATTGCAGAAGTGAGAAAGGCCATGGTAGCGGAACAACGCAAAATGGGCAGAAAGCGCGGTGTGGTGATGGATGGACGCGATATTGGAACTGTTGTTTTTCCCGATGCGGATCTTAAAATATTTATGCAGGCATCATTTCAGGTGAGAGCAGAGCGCAGACAGCAGGAGATCCTGGCAAAAGGGGAACTTGTTGGATTCGATGAGGTAATGGAAAATCTCAAAAAACGTGACAATTTAGACACGACCAGAACAGAGAGTCCACTTAGAAAAGCGGATGAAGCTTTTGTTATAGATACCACATATCTTACCTTTGAAGAGCAGGTAGAAGATATTCTTCGCTTGGCAACCAGCCAGATGATTGAATCTCATAGGGCTTTAAACGAAATCTAATGGAAGTTACGATTGATAAAAATTCAGGTTATTGTTTTGGGGTTGAATTTGCCATTCAAATGGCTGAAGATGCTTTAGAAGATAATGAAAGACTTTTCTGTTTGGGGGATATTGTGCACAATGATATGGAAGTGCAGCGGCTCCATCAGAAAGGCTTGAGGATTATCAATCGAGAAGAGTTGAATGAAGTTAGAGATTGTAAGGTGTTGATAAGAGCACATGGAGAGCCTCCTGCCACTTATGAAACAGCCCTAAAAAATAACATTGAATTGATAGATGCATCCTGCCCGGTAGTATTGAAATTACAGAATAGGGTTAAACATGCATATGACAAATCGCTGCTTGAAAAAGGGCAAATTGTTATCTATGGTCAAAAAGGCCATGCGGAAGTTGTTGGATTGACAGGGCAGACACGGGAAAACGCGATTATCGTCACTACGGAAGCAGACTTATCGCAAATTGATTTTAAAAAGCCAGTCACACTATTTAGCCAGACCACCAAAAGTACAAAGGGATTTTATCATATAAAATCTCAAATCGAGGCCCGAATGGTTGAAGCCAACAATGTAGCGCTGTCAGAAATTGAACTGAATGCCAACGATAGTATCTGTAGGCAGGTCTCTAACCGTGAGCCGCAATTGAGTAAGTTTTCGCACCACCATGACGTTATTATTTTTGTCAGTGGGAAGAAAAGCTCAAATGGCAAAGCATTGTACAATGTTTGCAAAGGCGAAAATCCTAGAAGTTATTTTATTGAGAGTGAGGAAGAACTGGATGTTGCCTGGTTTGAGGCCTGCGGAAGTGTAGGCATCTGTGGTGCAACTTCAACTCCAATGTGGTTGATGGAGAAGATAGCTGAACATATCAAAGAAATACATACCAACACATTAGTGGGCTGAATGTGAGTTAATTCCATTTTTGGAAGGCCATGTAACATAAGTGCTCTTAATAATCGACTTTAAAAGCTTTTTTGCGTTTTTATTGTCTGAAAAATTACTATTTTTGCCTCGTTTTCGAACTAGTTATATCAATTGCTAAAATATAAACATGTCTAAACACATTAAGCTTAAAAAAGGGTTTGATATCAATCTCCTGGGAAAAGCAGATAAAAAGGTGGCAGGAGTTGTGCAGCCAGAAACCTTTGCTATAAAGCCTACGGATTTTATCGGTATGGTCCGCCCCAAAGTACTGCTCAAAGAAGGAGATACTGTAAAAGCGGGTACACCCATCCTGTTTGACAGACAAATGGGCAAGGTGATGTATTCATCTCCTGTCAGTGGTGAGATCGTTGAAGTAAAACGGGGCGAACGGCGCAAGCTCTTGGAAATAAAAATTTTAGCTGACAAACAGGTAGAATTTGAAGAATACCCAAAGTATACTGCTTCTGAGTTGTCTGGTATTGCCAAGGAAGATGTTAAGGATGTCATGCTGAAGAGCGGTGTTTGGCCAAATATTATCCAACGACCCTACGGTGTGGTTGCCGATCCTGAAGAAGAGCCAAAGGCAATTTTTATTTCAGCTTTTGATTCACATCCCCTTGCTCCTGACTATGACTTTCTTTATAAAAATGAAGAGCAGTATTTTCAAGCAGGACTCGATATTTTAAAGAAATTTACCCCAGGTATCATTCACGTAAATATTGATGGAAAGGCGGAAGTGTCTAAAGGATTCAGCCAGGTAAAAGGTGCACAAATAAACAAATTTTCCGGTCCACATCCTGCAGGAAACGTAGGTGTGCAGATTCACCATATCGATCCCATCAATAAAGGTGATATCGCATGGACCCTAAAGCCTGCTGGTGTCATTCAAATCGGTAAGCTCTTCTTAGAAGGTCGCTATGACGCTTCGAAGTTGGTCGCCCTTACGGGATCAGAAATCAAAAATCCGCAGTACTACAAAACCTACAGTGGTGCCTGCATTGATAAATTCGTCAGTAACAACCTCAAAACTGAAAATGTCAGATTTATTTCAGGCAATGTTTTGACAGGTGAAAATATTGGCAGAACAGGTTATTTAGGCTATTACGATCAGCAAATAACGGTAATACCAGAAGGCGATTATTACGAGTTTTTAGGTTGGATTATGCCAAGCGCTAAACTCAGCTTTCACAGGGCATTCGGTTTAATGTCTTTCCTTAATCCAAAGAAAGAATATGTATTGGATACAAATACAAGAGGAGAGGAAAGAGCTTTTGTACAAACAGGTGTATTCGAGAAGGTGGTTCCAATGGATATTTATCCTACACATTTGCTAAAGGCCATTCTTGCAGATGATTATGATGAGATGGAAGCATTAGGTATCTTTGAAGTTATAGAAGAAGATCTTGCTTTGTGCGAATTTGTAGACGTCTCCAAACATAAGGTACAGGAGATATTGAGAGAAGGGTTACACTTAATTCAAAACGGTTAATTATATATGAAAGCTTTAAGAAGTCTTTTAGACAAGCAAAAGCCGATGTTCGAAAAAGGAGGGAAACTGGAGCAGTTTTACTACCTCTTTGAAGCGGGTGAGACATTTATGTTCACACCAAAGGAGACTACGGAAGCAAAAGGTGTACAAGTGCGTGATGCCGTAGACCTTAAGCGACTCATGATGACGGTGGTGATTGCCATGATTCCGTGTTTGATATTCGGAATGTGGAACGCCGGACATCAACATTTTCTGGCAGTGGGTGAGTCTGCTTCTTTTATAGAGAAGCTTGGCCTTGGTGTTAGAGAAGTATTGCCAATCGTCTTGGTGTCTTATGCAGCAGGGGGTATAGTGGAGGCGATTTTCGCCGTAATCAGAAAACACCCCATCAACGAAGGCTTCCTGGTAACAGGGATGCTTATACCTTTAATTGTTCCGGTAACTATTCCGTTATGGCAGGTGGCTTTGGCAACAATATTTGCGGTAATAATCGCTAAGGAAGTGTTCGGTGGTACTGGCATGAACATATTAAATGTTGCCATGACAGCGAGAGCCTTTTTATATTTTGCGTATCCATCAGAAATTTCAGGAGATATCTGGACTTATATGGGTGACAAAACGCCTATAGATGGTTATTCAGGAGCAACTGCGCTTGCAATAGCAGCAGAAACCAGTCTGGAAAACTCAGGTACGGTATTAGGAAATCTGGCAGAAAGCTGGTCTGCAGGAATGTATGACTTTACGAATATGTTCATGGGTATGATTCCTGGTTCTATTGGTGAAACCTCAACGTTAATGGCATTAATCGGAGCCGTAATACTTGTACTTACAGGTGTCGGTAGCTGGAAAATTATTGTAAGTGTTTTCGGCGGTGCATGGTTGATGGGTTTAATTTTCAATCTT
>JBGSXH010000146.1:0-4292 GCA_041751515.1 Cyclobacteriaceae bacterium
TTGAGCTCGGGCAGGCTTGTGAATATCCGGTTCCTGAGTGTAGCATAAATCCGCATATAGAATATATGTACATGATTCTCGACAGTGGGTTTATCCTTTGGTCTATAGGGCCTTGAAGCTAGAAGTCCTATACTGTTATGGCTTGCCCATTGCTCGAGTGCCTCGGGGAAAACCGGTTCATATTTACAGCTTTTAATCACCCACTGCTTCATGTTGTCCGATTTTGCAGTCATGGGTATCCCTCCGAAGTAATCCAGCGCGTTGTTGAGCGAACTAATTACCTGGGGGATTTTAGGGTTGGGAAGCGCTTCCAGATATCCATATCCACTGTAGGGAAGAACGATAACCAGCACCGGACACGGTATCAGTTCCCCTGTTTGGGGAGCAGCATAATGGAGGGGTTTTCCTGCAAAGTCTATTTCCATTCTTTCACCGGGAATATGCTCGAACCGCATAGTGGCATCCCCGGACCGGGAGGACTCAGAGAGCAAGTCACAGAAACGGGAATAACTATAGCCGTCCCGCTCTTCTTTCCTATACTCTTCCCAGAGCAGCTGACGGGTAACACCGATACGGGTTAGCTCCGTTAAAAAGTATCCTGCCAGGGAGGTAAATCGGCTTTTTCTAGGATCCAGTAGCTCTTCTACTGTCTCTTTCTTCCCTGAAACCAGTTTCTCAAGTTCGGAATCCGATAAGTTTAGAAGGCTACCATAATCGAGTCCTGTGCGCGTGAGAGATTCCCTGTACCTACTTACGGTCAGGCGGGATATCCGCAGTTCGCGGCTGATGGCCCGCTGGGAATAACTTCTGTTGAGAAACAGTAAAATCTGTCTGATCTTATGCATACTGAGTGGTTTATTGGCCATTCTGTTGGATCTAGGTTAAAAGAATCCAATAATAGATCGGCCTGGTGGATAAACCCTCTCAGTGGTATACTATCGCTAGGAATAATTGGTATACTATATGTCGGAATGTCAGACTTTCTATCTTCAACTAACAAATAATTAGCTTTAAATTAAGAGAAAATCCTGCTCCGGCTCTGGTATACTTTCACTTGGAATAAGTGGTATACTTTGGCTCGGAATACTGGTATACTTTACATAGGAATCGTGGTATACTTTAGGTCGGAATACTCATCCACTTCTGTATCATAGTTTTGACTAATAGCTGCCCCATAAACTGAGTAAGTCACATGTAGAAAGTGTAAGCTTGTCAATAATATTGCATCAATGCCCTGTTGCCGGCATAGTTCTTTTATTCTTGCAATATTTGGATTGTCATAATCAATCTCTTCATTTATATGCGTCACATCGGAAATTCCGACATCATTAAGTGATGTAAAAACAGTTCGATGAAAAATTTGCTCTGTCTGATAGAATACTGTGGAAAGCAAAACTGCATTTTGCAATCTGCTGAAGCCTACATTTTTCACTATTATAGGCTCACTCGCTTTATACAAGGTTTTAGTTCCAAAAGCGGTACAACTTGCAATAGAAAAAGCAAATATCAGTATTAGAATTTTTACTCGCATATTAGTGGTCTATAATTAGCTTTATTCTGCGTCCCCTTCACACTTTCACCACCATCGTTTTAGACAACCTATCGTGCAGCCCGCTATTCTCGGAGCCCAGGAAGGTGATTGCATTGAATGGGATGAAGCGGCAAAGGGAACGAATGCAGATGGTGCCGAAGTCGGGCTTTTCGCCGTTTTCGTTGACGACTTTTGTGCCGGTGATGTACTTTGCCAGGGTCCTGCCGGTGAGTGCTTCGAATGAGATAAAATATATCATGCCAAAAACAAAGCCCAGCGCGTAGTCGATTAGTTTATTGTCTTCTTCAAAAATGACGAGGGCTTCGGGCGATACAATAAGCAATACGATCGCAAGGACAAATCCGCCTAAGAAGCTGAAAACAAGAAAGAAAATACCATCAAGTACATGATTGGCAAACCTGCTCCCTTTGCTTGCTTTGTTATCCCAGGTACCAATGTCCTGTAATTGCGATAGCAGCTCTTCTTTCAGTTTCACGTCCTCGCTAAAGGTTTCGCAGGAGTCCTGAAAATCAGCAGGCTGATTGGTGAGGCCACAAACGATGCCCCGATCGAGATCGAAGCTTCGTTTTGTGCAGATCTTGCAGAAATTTAATTGTTCATCTCTGGTCATTGCTATTATTTTTTACGTGCAGGCAATTCTTACTGTTAAGCTCCGGCTAAAAGAGCAGCCACGGCTATTTACTTTCGATTCTGGGACTTTGCGGTTCTCCAGCTAATCCTTCCTTAAATGCCTTTAAATTATTGTCCCAGTCATAAGCCAATACAATGATCAATAGTGACATAAATCCCAGCATAAAAGCGAAGACATCTCGTTTGGTAATTTTAATATTCTTATGTTATTGCGTTTTGTATCTGGTTATACTTTGGGAGACGTACCGCATAGCGGCAATGAACGATTTTTAGCCTAATTGTCTAATATGGCAGATTTTGAGGTTTAAACCGCGCCAAGCATTACTCCCTCCTTCTTTAAATATTGCTTTGCAATCTAAACTAAATATCAAATTATTCAAATTAATTGTTGTCAGATGTACATATATTGAATGCTTTCGTAGCAAAATGGTATTGCATCTTGGATATTCCGCATCTGAGCTCGAAGGTCAAAATGCTCATTTAAGGCATTCATTTTAGAGGCATAGCATGGTATTTCATGCTAATAAGCTCTGGGCCTCAGTGCTCAAACAAATACTAACGGTCTGATTATAAGCGCAGTGTTTTTGCGAAAGGGATGCTGCCATTGTCTGAGCCCGAGCGGGCCTTGCGGGTAATGGCCTGGCGAGTGGCTGCAGCCCGGGCCGAAGGCTTCGCCCAAATAGTGCTCAAATTAAGTGGTCTGTACCTTATGATGCAGTTTTGGCTATCCTACAATTCTGCTATTGGGGTTGGGGGAAAATTCTATTGACCAAAACAAACAATTGTGAAGGTATCTGCTTAATATAATTGCTTATAGTACAACATTATATGGAAAGTTCCATGACCTGAGTGAAGTACTTAAAAAGGGAAAAATTGTGATTCCCGGCACAGTGTCAATTTTGGTAAAAAAGCTGCTTCGTAATGAGCGGAAGCGATACAAAACATTAAAAAATATATGAAACTAAAAACTTATCCCGGCAACCCCTATCCTCTGGGCTCTACCTGGGACGGTGAAGGCGTTAATTTCGCCATCTATGCTGCCAATGCCCAAAGCGTGGAGCTTTGCCTTTTCAAATCCATTGATGAAGAAACTGAGTCTGTAAAAATTAAGATGCATGAGCGCAGCTACGATGTCTGGCACGTGTATCTTCCTGAAGTAACGGCGGGCCAATTGTATGGCTATCGTGTTCATGGCGATTATGACCCTGAGAACGGGCAGCGATTTAATTCCAATAAGCTGCTGATTGACCCTTATGCCAAGGCGATATCGGGCACGATTCAATGGCATGATTCGCTTTTTGCCTATGATATGCACAGTGATGAGCAGGACCTTAGCTATAGTGATGCTGATAGTGCTCCATATATTCCCAAGTCGGTGGTGATTGACCATAATTTTGATTGGGGGGGCGTGAAGGCGCCAAAAATTCCTTATCACCAGACGATCATCTACGAAACGCATGTTAAGGGTTTTACAAAACTGCATCCGGAAATTCCTGAGGAAATTCGCGGCACCTATGCCAGCATCGGTCACCCGGTGACAATAAAATACCTGCAGGAGCTCGGGATAACGGCGGTAGAATTGATGCCGATTCACCATTTTATTACGGACAGGCATTTGGCGGATAAAGGTCTGACCAATTACTGGGGCTATAATACACTGGGTTTCTTTGCACCGGATGTGCGCTACTCCAGCACCGGCACGCAGGGCGAGCAGGTAACTGAGTTTAAAAATATGGTGAAATCACTGCATAAGGCGGGCATTGAGGTGATTCTGGATGTTGTGTATAACCATACCGGAGAGGGCAACCATATGGGTCCTACCCTGTCCTTGCGTGGTATTGACAATGCTGCATACTATCGTCTGACGGATGATAAGCGTTTTTACATGGATTATACAGGCACAGGCAATACACTGAATGCCATGCAGCCAACTGTACTGCGCCTGATTATGGACAGCCTGCGCTACTGGATTACCGAGATGCATGTAGATGGTTTCCGCTTTGACCTTGCTTCTGCTCTGGCGCGAGAGCTGCATGATGTGGACCGCCTGGGATCATTTTTCGATCTCATCCACCAGGACCCTGTCATTTCTCAGGTGAAGCTTATTGCC
>JBGSXH010000147.1:0-1532 GCA_041751515.1 Cyclobacteriaceae bacterium
TTTTCTGATAATTCTTCTCAAAGGTTTGATAATCTATATATTTTTCAAGATTGATCATATCATTCAGTCCAATCGAAAGAAAAACTAGATCAGGTTTTTCTTGTATAATGTCTTCTTGGATTCTGTTAAGCATCTCGAAGCTGCTTTCTCCCCCCTTACCCTTATTCAATATTGTCCATTGATCCACAGCAAAAAAGTTCGGTGAATTGGCATTATGATCTTCGGGAGAAATTTGATAATTAAGTGCTGAAGAAAGAAATGCGATGAAAAACAAAATACTGACAGGCATTTGAAACATGGGATTTGCTGAATTAGCAGCTTTTGTAGACTTGGGTAGATTCGATCAAGGAATTAGATAGATGGATCAAATATACATATTAATAGTAAAGAATTAATTTTTGAACAAGGAAATATTAACGTTAAATAATAAAAAATGCAGCTTAAATTATTTACTTGAATGGGTACATTTTGAAATGTGGGTCTTAACCAGTTTATTTGAACTAATGGGTTGTGGATTTAAAAAACTCTACTAAACTTGCGAAGCCATAAGCCTTAATTTATGCCAGTTTATCACATTTTAAGACAAGCGCATGCTATGCATTTTGTAAATCGGACATTTGGTTTTTCCGTCAGTCTTTTTTTTGGAGTTTGTTCTCTTCTAGCTATTGGCTGCGGGACTCCTCAAGACCCAGTATTGTATATTTCAGGTGATGATGGAGGGGAACTATCGGGCTGGTTGGCCTCAGAGGGTTTTGCGATTCAAAACATATCAGATCCTGCCAGCTCGATACATGAATTGCCGAATGAAGCTTCTTTATTAGTATTTGCTCCGGGGTATCCCCAGCAACAGGTGGATTTGCCCGAAGAATTTTTTCAATTGGCAACCGAAAAAAAAATAAAGCTATACCTGGAATATCCTGTTTGGGTTCCAGAAATTGAAATGGAGAACGAGGTTATTCAAACCAGACTTGAACGGGCAGTAGTGACTTCTGATGTGTTTGGGGAAGATCTTTCTCCCATGAAGATTTTAGGTATCAATGATTGCCACGTCATTCCCTCAGACGCCAGGAATCCTCTAATAGTCCTTGCCAAAGTTGCGGGATTGGATCATGCGCCATATGGCCTGGATGGGGTCAAACAATATCCCTTATTGGTAAACCAAGGGGATCACCTGTATGCGTTCACGAAACTATCAAATATTGCCTCTGGCAGATATGGACCTGAGGATCATTGGAAAACGCTTTGGGGCTACATTATTCAAAAACTTACAGGTAAACGAGAATTTTCTTATGAAAATTGGCCCCGGTATTTGGAGCCAAGCTTTGATGAAACGACAGAATTGACGATAGAAGACAAGAGAAAAAGTGTTCGCAAGGGAGTGGACTGGTTTTATAAAGGAAGGTTTTTTATCCACCCCACTTGGGAAGACACTTGGCTTAGGTATCAAAGTGACGGTACTAATCCAGTTGGACCTCCTTTAGGAATTGATGCGCCTAGTGGGAACGGGACACTTGGACTCCTTGAAGGTCATT
>JBGSXH010000148.1:0-14059 GCA_041751515.1 Cyclobacteriaceae bacterium
ACTTGAGGCCTTGTTTTCCAGCATGAAAGCTAATGACTTAGCTTCATAGTCATTATAGAATAAAAGTGCTTTGTAATAATATATTGGGATTGCCACTTTGTTTTCTCCTATGGTAGGTAAGCCTTTTTCTAAAACCGGGCCGGAAATAACATATAGATTTTCATAATATTGCGCCCAGATTCTAACTTGCTCTTCCAGTTTTTTCCAGACCCCTCTGTTAAAGGCAGGCGTTTGGGGTGATATGTTAGAAAGATAAAAACTCTCTAACATAGTAGTCTTATTAAGCTTCATGGAACCAGCCGGGGCCAGGTGACCCCTGTCAAAACCACTGTTTCTGTAATCTGCAAGACTGGCAGAGCCTGTTATTACCAATGGATCTTCTCTGAAATTATCTTTTCTTGCTATAGTTCCATTAATAAGGTTTCCGGAGAGTTTATATGCAACCCAGGCCGCCTGTTCATAATGCTCCGAATAACCTATGGTTATGGCCGTGTGATTTACCGTTTGATTACTTATCGTTTCGTGAGGCAAATAATTAAACTGTGCGTAAACCTTCGTACTTAAGACTAATATGCCGACTAGGTTTATAATAAATTTAAAATGTCTCAAATGGCGTAAATTATTCACATTCATAGCCACAAACTACAGCTTTATGTTTTCTAATGTCATATCACATATATTTCCAGGCATGCCCCTCCGGGTTTGTAACTTCACAAACACACTCAGCAAACGGGAGTATGCAAAGGAAACGCTATTTCATGATATGACATTAAGCAAAATTTTTTGATAAGCAGAAAAAGTTTTGTACTCATTGTTACTTTTTATCAATTTCTTCCAAACAAAAACACGGTTGAATTTCCCCTGGCATGGTTTACTGCTTTTTTGACCGTTGAAATTGGTATATTTCAATGTTACTTTTTGGTCAAAACTTTCCTTTTTTTTAAAAGATATTTTACTGTTATTTAATATAATTAATGCTTGCAAGCTAATTGTTAAATTTATTTTATCATTTAAAAATTATAATACTATGAAACACTTAAAAAACATTTTAACATTCACTTTCTCGGTTGGGACAGTATTTTTGCTAAGTATGGGGCCCAATTTGGCGTACTCGGATTCGTCTACAATGGTTACACCTGGCAGACAAGGATCCATTGATGGTGTGGCTACTTGTCATTGTCCTGATGACCTTGGTAATTGTAATTGCAACGGTACACGGCTTCAATAATAATTGTCAAAGTAGCAATAATTTAACAGTTGCAAAATCTAAGTTTGCAACTGTTAAATTAAATCCTAATCTTATGAATAACATTTATGCCTTATCGTTAATGTCGCTAGTGTTTTTTAGCTGCAATAGCGGGAACGAAACTTCTATAACGCTTAGCGGTACTGAAAATGATTTGTATGAAAATTTTACTGTAATCGATACGCTCCGGATAACATCAGACTCGATATACGCTATCTATAGTCTGGTGGCCGATAACGACGAGGTGTATTTGTCGGACTATATTGCCGGGAACTTCCTGTCATACAATATACATTCGGGGAAAACGAAGCATATTTTAGCCAAGGGCGATGGACCCGGGGAAGTTCAGTTTCCCACGCAAATATTAAAAAAGGTCGAAGACACTTTAAATAATAGTTATTATGTCGTCGACAATGCTTCCCGGCGGTTAAATTTTATTGAAAACGGACAATTTGCCAATTCATATATTTTTACCGGAAACCATATTGCCCCGGTCGCAATAAAGTCCAATGGCGATTACCTGTTTGCGGGTGGGCTGGACCAAACGAGTAATCAACTCATTCATGTTTATGATCAAAAGGGCGTTCTTGTAGACAGCTTTTATGATGTAGCCAAAAAATTGTCAAAAACTTCTTTTGGGGGTGCCACCAATTATCCGTTTTTTGAGGTCGATGGCAATATCACCATAGCTATACAATCTTATGACTATGCAATATCATTGTTTGAAGGCAATGATTTAATAAAGCATTATAAAATAGAAAACCCGAAGTTTAAAACAGTAAACGACGATTTAATTGTGAATGCTAACAATGCCAGCACTAACAGGGATTTTGATAAACTGAAAAGTATTGAGTTAACACCTTCGAGAATAATCAAATTGCTTAAATTAAATGACTTGGTTATTGTTGAATGGGAGCAGTATAGCGGTGATAATATTGACGATATCGACTATTTAGAAGACTATGGTAGATACCTGGACGTATATGACAGCGACCTTAACCCGATAATAAGCAATATCAAATCATCTGGCATGCATATTAAATATGCCGATCAATCTAATGCCAACATTTACTTTAAGATTGCTGCCAATGACGAGGCCAATAAGTTTAACGAACAATATTTAGTTATGCAATTCAATCATGAGAACTAATCATATATTAATATTCTTGTCTGTTATTTGCATGTCAAGTGCTATTCTCATATATAGTAAAAATCAGGACTTAAAAGTTTTTGCTATTCACGCCGAATTAATGCGGAAAAACCAAGTTTTAAGTTTAGTTGATAATTATAATTTTGCCACTATCGCAGATAGCCTAAATTTTGAGATAACCGAAAATGCCTTATACTATGTTTTTGTGGTATTAGACCCCAAAGGATGTGGCATATGTACCGGGGAGGCAGATCTATGGAGTAGAATTGATTTGCTTGATAACATAAGCGTAATATCGATACCATTCCATCAGGACAAAATAGAACTGCAAAATTTCTACATTAACAAAAAGCTAAATATTCCTTTTATTTATGGGTATAGAGAAAGTGATTTTGAAGAGTTTAGTAAATATAGATTGCCAATCAAAATATTTACGGATAAAGAATTTAACGTAATTTCTATCGATCAGTCCCGGCTTGATGAAGAAAGTAAAAACAATTACTATCAATATATTAAAAGCTATCCCAATTTAATAGCCCGGTATTTTTGATCTAGTAAATTTTATGAAAATTGATATAAACAATGACGGCTAAAAAATGAGCAAGAAGCTTCCCTTCGATTTGGTAAAGATAAATCAGATGGCAATGCTCTAGCTATTAATTTTAACCAGCGTAGCAAAGCCTTGCTGATAATTATAGCTATTTTGAACTTTATTTTCAACAGCAGCATGGCACTTTTCCGACAATATTTAAAACTATACCATAAACAAGGGTAGTGATTTAGATGCCCTTAAAGTACTTGCCGGCCCCAATTTAAAAAACTGATATTACCTCGACTTGATAGCCGTGTAATATCAGTTCATAAAACCTTTTTTATTGAATCAGAATGTGACTAAAAGCTATAGCAGTTCGTTTGCAAGATTTGCCAGCTCACTTCTTTCTCCTTTTTCTAAAGTTACGTGGGCGTAAAGCGGATGGTCTTTGATACGATCGATTAGGTAAGAAAGTCCATTACTTTGGCTGTCAAGATAAGGGGTGTCTATCTGGTAAATATCGCCTGTAAAGATGATTTTACTGTTTTCTCCTGCCCTGGTAATAATGGTCTTTACTTCGTGGGGAGTAAGGTTTTGGGCTTCGTCTACAATAAAAATGATATTAGAAAGACTTCTTCCCCGAATATAGGCCAAGGGCGTAATGCTGAGTTTTTCTGTCGCCACCATTTCAGTGAGCCTGCTATATTCTTTATCGTGTTCACTGAATTGATTCTGAATAAATTTCAGGTTATCCCAAAGTGGCTCCATATAAGGGTTAAGCTTCGACTTGATATCGCCCGGCAGATAACCAATATCCTTATTGCTCAAGGGAACGATGGGCCTGGCAAGGTATATTTGTTTAAAATCTCTTCTCTGCTCCAGCGCCCCGGCAAGGGCAAGTAAAGTCTTTCCGGTACCGGCAACACCCTGTATGGTTACTAGCTTTACGTCAGGATTTAAAATGGCATGAATGGCAAATGTTTGTTCTGCATTACGCGGCTTAATACCATATACCAATTTCTTGTCTACTCTTTCAACATTTTTAGAAGTAGCACTATAATAGCTTAAAACGCTGTTTTTATCACTTTTGAGAATATAATAATTATTGCTTTTCGGATAGCCCGCACCAAGGGCCTTTTCGGGTTCGCAGACATTGTTTTCATACAATTCGTTGACGATGTCCGAATCAATCTTATCTACGACGACTTTCCCGGTATGTAATGTGTTGACGTTCTTGATTTTGCCGGTTTCATAGTCCTCGGCGTTCAGGTTCAGCGATTTTGCTTTGAGTCTCAGATTAATGTCTTTGGTAACGAGGATGACTTTTTTATCTTTCTCCTCTTCCTGTAACCTCAATGCAGCATTCAAAATACGATGGTCGGGTTTGCGGTCGTCAAAAACTTTCTGGGCATCTACATTGCTGTCAAAATCCATCAAAACCTTAAAATTCCCTTTCCCTTTTCCATTCAAAGGCAACCATTGATGCAGCATATAATGCTCTGAAAGCTTATCCAGCAACCTGATAAACTCACGTGCTTCAAAGTTTTTGGTATCATTTCCTTTTTTAAAATTGTCCAGCTCTTCTAGCACCGTTATGGGAATGCCCACATCGTGTTCATCAAAGTTCATAATGGAGTCATGAGAGTAGATGATAACAGAAGTGTCGAGAACGAAGATTTTTTGCTGCTTTTTGGCGCGGGGCATAGGCTATAGTTTTAGCATTTACTTCTAAAATTTAAGAAATAAAACTTACCATTTACCATGAATATAAATTTATTTTATGAAAATAAAGCCCGCTCTTTCAGTACAAATTTATCTTCTTTTTCATCGGGAATAATCTTGAGGACATTGGCGCAGACCAGCCTCACCAATATGCGAGAGGCTTCAATTGGCTTTGCAGCAGAGATGTCCACAAAGTCCTTTAATGTAATACTTTTTGCTTCATCTAGATATTGCATGAGTCTGGCTTCATGTGGTCCATAGTGAAAACCGACATTTTGCTGGTTATGCTGGGCGCGTAGAATGGCAAGCATCTCCGGACTAGCGATTAAACTCTTATCTGCGACCCGCACCAATGCCTTGCCCCAACGCTGCTTTTGATGTAACAAATGATAATGTGGTTTTCTGCCACTTTCCAAAATATGGAAACTTAGCACAGCCTTTTTATCACTTAGTTTTACCAAGTTAAACTCGTATTGCAAACGTGGTTTACAAAGCGTTTGCAAGGCTTTCTGCATTTCAAAGGCATCCTCTTCGGCATACTTCAGGCCCGATAATTCACCATTGTCATCAATGCCGATGAAGAGGTAGCCGCCTTTGGTATTAGCAAAAGCTACTGCCTCCTTAACAATTTTTTCAGGATGATTAACCTTTTTCTTGAATTCAACAAATTGGCTTTCTCCCTGGCGGACAATATTTTTGAGCTCTCCCAAGGTCATTTTTGACTTCCTTTCTATTATGCATCATCTTCTTCATCAAAATCTTCCATTCCCGATTCTGGCATATTGAACATGCCAGACAGTAGGTCTTTAAACTGCGTGCCGGAAACGAGCGTCTTTCTGCTCAAAAGACTGTATTCTGATAGACCATGGAGGGTAAACTCCATCAACAGCAATTGTGTTGCTGCGGTGACGTCCGGATGGTATTTCTTTACCAATGTATTAAGTCCTGGAACCGTTTTGAGTGATTTGCTGAAAGCGGCTGCATCACTGTCGTGGAGTAAATCTACGGTATTACCTTCCCCAAACCAATCGGTAATGCCCTTATAAGGGTTGGTCGTCTTTTGCTTTCGAGCTGCTTCAGGGTCAGGGAAGTACTGCAAAAACTGTTGCCGAATGGCTTTGCCAACCAGGTTTTGGGCCACGATGCCCGGGCCTTCCTGCTCGCCTTCATAAACTAGTTCTACTTTGCCCGTGATGGCAGGAATAACGCCAATAAAGTCAGCAATACGAATATGCGTGTTTTTCTCTTCATTGATAATACTTCTTCTTTCCGCTGAAGCTCTCAGGTTTTCTAAAGCAGAGATGGTCAATCGGGCAGAAACGCCACTTTTAGCATCTACGTATTCACTCTGTCGGGCTTCTATGGCAATTTGCTCAATAAGATTACTGGCGAGATCATGCATTAACACTTTTTCCTGGCCTTTAGGCACTTTAGCCTCCTGATTTGTAATTTTCTTCCCTATTTCAATAGATTTAGGATAATGTGTAATAATTTGGCTATCAATCCTATCCTTCAAAGGCGTAACAATGCTACCTCGGTTCGTATAATCTTCCGGGTTGGCAGTGAAAACAAATTGTATATCCAGCGGAAGCCTCATTTTAAAACCTCTGATCTGAATATCGCCTTCTTGCAAGATATTAAATAATGCTACCTGTATTCTGGCCTGCAAATCGGGCAGTTCATTGATGACAAATACGCCACGATTAGCCCTTGGAATAAGTCCGTAGTGAATGACCCTTTCGTCAGAATAAGGCAATTTTAAACTTGCCGCTTTGATTGGGTCAATGTCTCCGATAAGGTCAGCTACAGATACATCTGGTGTAGCTAACTTTTCAGTATAGCGATCGTCACGGTGCATCCAGGCAACAGGTAAATCATCGCCTTTTTCCTTTAGCATTTGTAGGCCAAACTGGCTGATCGGGTTAAATGGGTCATCATTGAGGTCGCTACCGGCAATCACAGGAATGTACTCATCCAGCAATCTCAATAAGAGCCTGGCCATCCTGGTTTTTGCCTGACCCCTTAAACCAAGGAAGTTAATATTATGACCAGAAAGGATTGCTCTTTCAATATCTGGAATAACAGTTTCTTCATAGCCCCACACGCCCTCAAAGACATTCTGTTTTGACTTGAGGCTTTGAATTAAATTCTCCCGAAGTTCTTCTTTGATGGTTTTTGGAGTATAATTGGCTGCTTTCAGCTGGCCAAGTGTATTTATATCATGAATATTACTCATATAGCAATGAAAGCTTAATCTATGGTGTGAAATAGGTATGGTGATAAGAGCGGATGATGGCTACAAGCACATCATACAAGCTCAATATCGCTTTTTTCTGTTTTTCTTATAATCCTCAAAAACGAGATTACCGAGTCCCTGCAAACTGCTGTAGTAAGCATTGCCTTGGTTGATGGAGGTGAATTCTCGCACGAAAGACTGAAGGTAAGGGTCTGAGGCTATCATAAAGGTTGTAATGGGAATATGAAGTTTACGACATTGTGCCGCCAGATTCATTGTCTTGTTAATAATTTTATGATCAAGACCAAAACTGTTTTTATAATACTTTATGCCTTGCTTCATACAAGTGGGTTTTCCATCTGTAATCATGAAAATCTGCTTGTTTTTGGTTTTGCGCCTTCTCAAAATGTCCATGGAAAGCTCAATGCCGGCGATAGTATTAGTATGGTAGGGCCCTACTTTCAGATAAGGGAGGTCTTTAATTTGAATCTGCCAGGCATCGTTGCCAAATACAATAATGTCCAAAGTATCTTTAGGGTATCTGGTAGTGATTAACTCTGCCAATGCCAAAGCCACCTTCTTCGCAGGAGTAATTCTGTCTTCCCCATACAATATCATGCTATGGCTGATGTCGATCATTAGAACAGTTGAGGTCTGTGATTTTTGCTCAGTTTCTATTACCTCAAGATCACTTTCGGTAAGCATAAAATCGCTGAAACCATGGTTGATCTGCGCATTTCTGAGGGACTCCGTAAAGGCAATGTTGTGCATGTCATCACCAAAACTAAATTCACGATGGTTGCTCCCCTGCTCATCGCCACGTCCGCTGAAAGGCGTTTGGTGGTTTCCCTGCCCGGCTTTCTTCAGTTTTCCGAAAATTTCTTCAAGCGCACTCTTTCGTATATTTTGCTCGCTTTTGGCGGTAATTTCAAACTCTCCTCCAGGCGTCTTCTCGCTGATGTAACCTTTTGCTTTCAGGTCGTCTATAAAATCGCCAATGCCATAAGAGGGGTTGCTTAATTTGTACTGATTGTCCAACTGCGTTAACCATTCGAGTGCATCGGCAACATCACCGGCGTTCATGGTAATCAATTGAAGAAAAAGATCTAATAACTGTTGAAAATTACTGCCTTCCTTTTCGGGATTCGGCATATATTTTGAAAACTGAAAGCCTTGCATAAATGTAAATTTAAGTGCTAAACTGGAATTACAACACCTTCCTAGGCTGAAACATTCATATAATCTGCTGTGCAGAAGAATAGTTTTACAAAAATGTATGCACATGTATGTAAAGCCACCTTTTCAGTAAAGTTTAAATAACTGAACCGTATAAATTTGTAAGGATTAAAAGCGGTGCATTATGCTAACCGTTATTGTAAACGATAAGGAGAGATATGAGAAGATTAACTTTACTATTCATCGCTGGCGCAGGAATTATGTTTAGTAGTTGTGCGACAAGAACGTGCCCCACGTATGTAAAAGCACCTGTGGAGCAAAGTTTTGAGGCAGAGAATGATGTAAACAGCTAAGGTTGTTACACCATTTATCTCAAAAGAAACTATTAAAGAGGCTGGATAATTTCAGTCTCTTTTTTTTGATCACCAAAGGGAAACGTGACTGGATTGCTGTAGCGAAAGGTATAATTTAATGTATTGATGAGTTTATTGCTGCTAACAATTTTTCTTTTCATTCGCAGATTATGTTGGAACTCAGGGAGTTTTTCTCCCATCAATTGCAATTGCTGTCGCAGCACCATTTCTTTAGTGGGATGTTCCGGTGCTGCCAAATTGTAGGTTTCATTCCATCTGGTGGGTTGTGAAATGATTTGGTGGATAACTGCCATAACATCGTCTCTATGCACGTAATTTACAGGTAAGTGTGCATCTTCAATTACACTTTTATCTTTAAAGTATTTAGCCAGATAACGATCTTCCCCCATTAAACCACCACACCGTAAAATCACATAAGGTAAGTTTAGTTTTTTAATACTGGCCTCTGCCATTAAAATAGCCATATTGTTTCCTTCTTCGGGCTTTGAAACGGAGGACTCTTCCGTAGTGATGGCTTTTTCATGATAAATAGATGTGCTCGATATAAAGATGACACCTTTAAAATTCTTATTTCTGATTTTTGAGCTAATATGTGATATTTGCGTAGCAAAATAAGCATCCTTGCCTTTGTAATTTCTGCGTGCAGGAACATTGATTATCACATAATCACTATTAAAAAAACCATTATGGTTGTTTAAGCTAGGCGCTGGGTCAAATTCCATAAAGTAGGGTTCGGCACCTACTGCCTTAATATGTTCAAACTTTTGCAGTCGGGTAGTACTGCCCTTTACGTAATAGCCATTATTCACCAATAATTCAGCTAGGGGAAGTCCCAACCAACCACAGCCAAGAATGCTTACCGATTCACTCTTCATATTTTAATGTTTAGGGGTGTGTGTCTTTCTAGGTAATGTTCTAAAGATATAATCCCACAGGGGTGAGGTGACACCAAATGCCCTTTCATGGTCTTTGTAATGATGAATACCATGATTCACCCAAAGTACCCTCAAAAAGTTTTTAGGGGGCTGATAAGCATGCACTGCATAGTGAATGGTAAGGTATAGTGCGTAGCCCGTCATAAAGCCGGGAAGAAAGGTGAATGCAAAATCGCCCATTAGCAGCCTGGAGATATAAAAAAGTACAATGCCAATCAATATGCTTACTAGTGGCGGCATAGCTAGCCTGTCTTTGTCTTTGGGATAATCATGATGAACACCATGGAATGCATATTGTATTTTTTCCTTCAACTTCGTGTTTGGAAGCATATGAAAAAAATACTTATGTGTCAGATATTCGACTAAAGTAAAAGTAAACCAGCCTGAAAGAAAAACAAGGATGCCTGACCAAAGACTTATAGTCGCGTTGACCGAAGCTAAATACAATAAAGCAATAGAGAAGACCGAGAAAATTGTGACAGGAACTACGGTATTGGTTCTAGTAATTTTCTCTAAGACCTGGTTACTGAATAACCGCGTAGTGCCATCTTTTATTTGTGGTTTATAGTCGCCCATTTCTTTATTTATGTATGACTAACTTGCAATTGCCAGGGTAAATAAGCTGGTCAGCTTTCTAATTTGACTAACCATTGTACCTCGATTCAAACACTCATCTTCAGTGGCAATGATTCAGCCAAATGCAATTTCAGTATATATATCACTGTTTTTACTGCTCAAAATTTTTTCGATAAGGGATATTATTTTGGTCTATTGGTTGTAATTTTTTCCATAATTAAGGATGACAATAAAGCATAACCAAAATCAAAAAGAGCCTCTTAATGTATTAAAGCGTCAGACTGCTTTGTTGTTCTACAATTTTGAAATAAAATGCTTCATAAAGCGGCAAAATAGAACTTACATCAAACTGCTTTGCTCTCTCTAAAGCATTGTTCTTGAACGTGGCAAGGTTATCATCGTGCAAAATAATCAGTGCTTTATCAGTCATATCTTTAATATCACCGATCTTACTTACAAACCCAGTAATGCCATTAAGGTTTAGCTCCGGCAGACCACCGGCATCAGAGGAAATAACAGGTACTTCACAAGCCATGGCTTCGAGTGCAGCGAGGCCAAAGCTTTCTTTCTCAGATGGCATTAAGAATAGATCTGCGACAGAAAGTACTTCCTCAACGGCTTCCAGTTTCCCTAAAAACCGGATGTCGTCACAGATTTGCAGTTCACGACATAGATTTTCAATTTTAGTCCGCTCAGGACCATCACCTACCAATAATAATTTTGCAGGCATTTTTTTTCTGACATTATAAAATATTCTAATCGCGTCTTCTACTCTTTTTACTTTTCGGAAATTAGATGTGTGCACAATCAATTTCTCGCCATCAGGACAAATCGCTGTTTTAAAGTGCTCTTTACGCTGTCTTTTAAATCGCTCTAAGTCTATGAAATTAGGAATTACCTCAATTTCTTTCTTGATATTAAAGTGCTCGTAAGTATCCTTACGCAAATCGGCAGAAACGGCTGTAATGCCATCGGACTGGTTAATGCTGAATGTAACTACCGGCTCATAAGATGGATCTTTGCCCACCAGGGTAATGTCGGTACCATGCAGGGTGGTAATTACGGGTATGTCCAGCCCTTCAGAGCGCAATATTTGTTTGGCCATGTACGCTGCCGATGCATGGGGAATAGCATAGTGCACATGCAGCAAATCCAGCTTCTCATATTTTACTACATTCACCATTTTAGAAGCCAGTGCCAACTCATATGGAGGATACTGGAATAAGGGATATGTTCTGATATCTACTTCGTGATAAAAAAGATTTTCATTGAAAAAGTCCAGTCGAGTGGGCTGAGAGTAAGTTATAAAGTGAATTTTATGGCCTTCTTTGGCCAAAGCTTTTCCCAGCTCAGTGGCCACTACGCCACTTCCCCCAAATGTAGGGTAACACACGATACCTATTTTCATTGTTTTACTTAATGATTATCTGCCTTTCAACAATATGTTTGAATTGGCTGTTTATTCCTCTTTTTCCTGCTTTTCCTCAAAGCTAAACATCGCCTCGTAAATGGCATCATGAATCTTTGTACGAATATTTAATTTGTTTAGTTTGTTATTGGTTGCATCCGGATAAACCCTGTTTGACAAAAAGACAAACACCAGATCGTATTCCGGATCTATCCAAACTGCAGTGCCTGTAAAGCCCAGATGTCCGAATGCTTTTTTGCTGGCATATTTGGACGCAGGGCCTTCTTCAGGGCGGTCATTGTCAGGTTTGTCCCAACCCAGCCCCCTTCTGTTATAGTGGTTTTGCTTATGGCTGAATTTATCAAGCGTACCTGGTTGCAGGTATTGCTGGTCTCCATAATGTCCATCTTGTAAATTCATTTGAAGTAGTTTGGCAATGTCGTTGGCATTGCTGAATAAGCCAGCATGTCCGGCAACTCCTCCGAATAGAGCTGCATTTTGATCATGTACAATGCCTTTTAGCAAGCCTTTCCGGAAGTAGTTATCCTGCTCAGTAGGCGCAATCAGGTCTTCAGAAATTTTGTTGGTGGGGTTATAGGTAAGTGTTGTTGTACCTAGTGGAGCATAAAAATTTTGTTCTAAAAATTCATTCATAGATTGGTTGAGCATGTTTTCAGACAGTCGATGTAGCATGTAAAAGCCAATATCGCTGTAAGAATAGTCGTAACCCTGGTGTTTTTTGCTTTCCGGAAGCAAATTAGTTTGTAGTGTCCAATTCCAGACACTATCTGAAAGCGATGTCAGTCCAAAAACTCCAGGCATAAATTGCCAGTCATGACTCTCATCGGGACTTAATGTAAAGAGGTCGCTTCGTAGCTCACTGCCATCCATGGTTTTCTTGTAAAATGGCAGCCATGGACTCAAGCCGGCCTCATGCATCAGCACTTGACGGATGGTTAAATCTTTCTTATTAGAGGCTTCTAAATCCGGCAGATAGTCGGATATTTTGCTATCAATATTAATCTTTTCCTGATCATTCAAAAACATGATCGCCTGCATGGTGGCTGCCACTTTGGTCACCGAGGCAATGTCGTAAACAGTACGGTTAGTCACCGGTTTATCTTTTTCATAAGTATGGTGTCCATAAGCTTTTTGGTAAATCACTTTCCCTTTTCTGGCCACCAAAACCTGGCAGCCAGGCATTGCCTGTTCACTGATAGCATTTTTAGCAATTTCATCGATTTTTTTGAGTTTTTCACTGTCTATTCCTACTGTTTCTGGTAAACTATAACCCAGTCTCTTTATGCTTTTGGCAGGCAGGCCATATCCTTCTGCAAGCAGGTTTCCTGCACTAATAGGCAGTTTGCCTTTGGCAGGTAAAGCCCCGAAAAGCAGCTGCGGTGCAACCTTCGCTGCAATGGGGTCGTCTTCGTAAGCGCAAATAATATTATCAAAATGCTGTAAAGCGCGGATGCTGTAAGGAGAGCCGTAAACAATGATGTAAAGTTTGCTATTGCTTTCCAGCCAATTTAAAAGCTCAATATGGGCTGCATCCAGACCGTAGTTTTTACCCGAAAAAGAGTTTACGTCGTAAAGGTTGACCACGACAGTACTGTAATTAGCTAAATTTTCTTTAAGATTATCAATTTCGGTTTTCTTAGCATCTTTCTTAGCATAGAAATGCTGAAAGGGTGCATATAGACTCAGCGTTTCATTACTTAGATTGACGCCGCTTTTCCCAATTGTCAGGCTGGCAAACTGCTGGGTTTCTAAATTTCGAACAGGGATACCTTTGTTTCTGTTGGAAACCAGTGTCAGGGAAGCTTCAAAAAGCTGTTGTTTGAGTATATGGGCTGAGGGCGTATGCAGTTCCTCATAAAGTCTTTTGCCATCAGCTGGCAAATAACTATGAAGGCCTGCATCGTACTTGGCAATCAATACTTTTTTAACGCGATCTTCCAGCGCGGAGGGAGGAATGGTACCTTCCTGAATCGCCTCAATTACTGCATTCACAGCCGTAGGGACGTTTTCAGGAAATAGGAGCACGTCGTTCCCGGCAAGAAAAGCCTGTACCTCTATTTCCCCGGGGCCATACACTTGACTTGCTCCTTTCATGTTGAGCGCGTCGGTAAAGATGAGGCCATTGAAGCGCATTTCATGCTGCAGTAAATCGGTGACAACAGTGTGTGACAGGGAGGCAGCTATTCCCTGCTCATCATCGAGTGCGGGAATGTGTATATGGCCCACCATTGTTCCGGCGACGCCGCTGCGAAAAAGCCTTGAAAAAGGAAAAAGCTCCGTTTGTTGTAGTGCCGCTTTATCCTTTTGAATGACTGGTAGTGCAATGTGGGAATCGGTGTCGGTATCGCCATGCCCAGGGAAATGCTTGGCGACGGCCAGTAAGCCGTGGTCCTGCATGCCTCGCATAAAAGCAACCGACTTGGCCGCTACTTTTATTTTATTTTCGCCAAATGAACGGTTACCAATGACAGGGTTATCCGCATTGCTGTTGACGTCTGCCACGGGAGCAAAATTAACATGAATGCCCATGAGCTTGCTTTGCCTTGCGATTTCCGCTCCCAAATTATAGATATGCTGGTTGTCTTCAATTGCGCCAAGTGTCATTTGTCTGGGGTAATTGATGGTGCTGTCCAGGCGCATCGCAAGGCCCCATTCCCCATCGATACCAATCATCAAAGGGGTT
>JBGSXH010000149.1:0-3622 GCA_041751515.1 Cyclobacteriaceae bacterium
AGAGCCTACGTTTCCAAAGCCTTGTATCGCACAGGTTGCCTGAGAAGGGTTAATCCTTAATTTTTCCATTGCCGAAAGTGCTGAAACCATCACACCTCGACCAGTAGCTTCAGTTCTTCCAAGAGAACCACCAAGTACCAGAGGCTTTCCAGTGACCACAGCGTTTACTGTCACACCTTTAGCGCGTGAATATTCATCCATTAGCCAGGCCATTTCTCTTGGTCCGGTGCCCATATCAGGAGCAGGAATGTCACGGTCTGGTCCAAAAATCTCAATAAGGGCCAAGGTATATGCACGCGTAAGTCTTTCGATTTCACCTGCAGACATTTGTCTTGGATTACACTTGATGCCACCTTTTGCGCCACCGTAAGGAATGTCTACAACGGCGCATTTCCAGGTCATCCATGCTGCGAGGGCTTTCACCTCGTCAATATTGACATCCATATCATAGCGAATGCCACCCTTGGATGGACCTAAAATGTTGGAATGGATAACTCTGTGTCCTTCAAATACCTGAATGGAACCATCGTCCATGGTAATTGGCAATGAAACACTCACCTGCTTGGCAGGTGACTTGAGGACATTATAAATCTCAGGATCCAAACCCAATATTTCAGCCGCAATATTAAACCTGGACATCATTGACTCGAAAGGATTTTCTTTATCCTTTATCGGAGCCGGCTCTATATAACCCATAGAAATGTAATTAGTTACTTTGAGAAATCGATTTTCAAACGATATCGCTTTTCGCTACAATATTAGTGTTTTTTTACATATTACCCACTGAGGTGTCAGAAGATTCTCAAAAAGGCAATTATGAATGGTGCTGAAAGCAAAAGACCATCAAACCTGTCAAGGAAGCCGCCATGACCCGGAATGAAGCTCCCTGAATCCTTTATTGCGATACTCCTCTTGAATAAAGATTCCACCAAATCGCCATACGTACCGGCGATAACAATAATACCTGCTATGCTTAACCATTGCCATAAGGCCAGTTGCTGGTAAAAATGCGCAATGGCAAAAGCCATGACCAATGCGGTGATGGTGCCTCCAATACTGCCTTCCCAGGACTTCTTTGGGGAAACTCGCTCAAACAGCTTCGTTTTCCCAAATCTGACCCCAGCAAAATATGCCCCGGTATCACTGGCCCAATGCAGTAAAATACAGCCTAAAATAACCTGGTAAGAATAGCTGCCATCTACAAAAGCGACAAAATTTAACAGGGTAAAAGGAAGGGCTACATAACAGATACCTAAAAATGTAAAAGCGATATTGGTAAAGGGTTTCTTTTCAGACTTTTTATATAACTTGATGAAAAAGATGCATGCTGCGGCAGGAAAAATAAAGAAGTAATACTTTTCTTCCAGATGTAGCTTCTCCACCATAAAGGTAAGTGTAAACACAAAAAGCCCGGTAAGTGTGCCCCAGTACTTTACGGGAAGCATGCCATCCAAGCCGACCAATTTATAAAACTCAAGCATGGTGAAAGCGCAAATGGCAAAAAATACCAGGAAGTATGTCCACGGACTATAATAAATGCTGCTAACGACAATGATAGCCCCAACGATTCCAGTGATAATGCGTTGTGTTAGGTTATTATATTTATTTAAACGTAGGATCATGCGGTATCTGTTAGCTCAAAAAAGTAGCGTTATCGTCCACCTTTTGTGTTTTTAAATGGCGATGAAAGTAGTATATAAGTAGCACAAAAATAAATGCAAGGGGCAAAATGTTTGTCCAGGACAATGGCGCAACCTCTTGCATGTCATACTCAATCCAGGAAAGCTGCCCTGCATACACCAGCGCTAATGTCAGTCCATTATTGACAAAATGGGCTATCACCGGCATCCATAAGCTTCCGGACCAATAGTACAAATAACCAAATAAAGCACCTAACAAAAGTCTTGGGATAAAACCAAAAAATTGCACGTGAATAGCGCTGAATAATATGGCTGCTATCCAAATAGCAATATGTGCATTGCCTGTCAGGGTTTTTAATTGATTCTGGAGCAAACCCCGAAACACCAGCTCTTCGCCAAGTGCCGGCAATATTGCCACGACAATGATTGCCAACAAAAATAAAACGGGACTCTGAAAATCCAGCAAAAACATCGTGAGTGCCTGCGCCTGATCTTCAGCATTTCTTGCCCAATGTTCAAAACCCTTTAGATAATCAGGGAACTCAAGGTTAGCATTCCATTCAATAAATATAGCATTGACTGCAATGAAGGATATGGTAATAAAGATGGTCAATAACAGAGGAATTAACAACGCACGTTTTGTGTTGAACAAAACTGACACGGAAATGCCTGCGATAAACTTCAGATACAGAATGGGTGCCAAAACAAAAGCTGTAAAAGCAGTGGCTCCCTGCAAAATGAACAATGGCAGTCTGTATGCATCATCACGCATCATATTTTCTGAAAAATCAGAGATGGCAGTCATGTCCAGACCAATAATTGGAACGATTAGTGCGAAACCAAAAAACTGACCGACCAGTAGGCCGACGAATACAAAAAGTATAATCAGAAAAAAAGCACCGATAGGGTGCAGATTGCCAGATAGCGAAATATTCTTGTCAGATTTCTCCATATTTGGTGTAAATTTACAGTAAAATTTTAAATAATAGATTGGTACAGATAGGAAACTTGTCATTGGGAGAATTTCCCTTGCTATTGGCGCCCATGGAAGACGTCAGCGATCCGCCGTTTAGAGCGGTTTGTAAGGAGAATGGTGCAGATTTGATGTTCACGGAGTTTATTTCTGCAGAGGGGCTGATTCGCGATGCCACCAAAAGCATGGAAAAGCTTGATATATACGATTACGAACGGCCTATTGGCATTCAAATCTTTGGTGATAAAATAGAATCCATGCGGCAGGCGGCTGCAATAGCAGAGGCTGCAAGTCCGGAAATGGTGGACATTAATTACGGTTGCCCTGTCAAGAAAGTAGCATGCAAAGGTGCAGGCGCTGGCATATTGCTTGACTTACCCAAAATGCAGTCTATGACGGACGAAATCGTCAAACGTGTAAGTCTGCCTGTGACAGTCAAAACCCGCCTAGGCTGGGATGACAGTACCATACGCATCATTGAAGTGGCCAAAAGGTTGCAGGATGTGGGTATCGCCGCTTTAACCATTCACGGTCGCACCCGCAAGCAGATGTACAAAGGAGAAGCTAATTGGGAACTCATCTCAGAAGTAAAAAATCATCCCGATATTCATATTCCCATTTTTGGCAATGGCGACATCGATAGCCCTGAAAAAGCTAAGCTTTACAGAGAGAAATATAATGTAGATGGCATGATGATAGGCCGCGCCAGCATCGGCCATCCATGGATATTCAATGAAATTAAACATTTTATGGCTACTGGTGAGCATCTGCCGGCACCCGATACTGCCGAAAGAGTGAGAGTTGCTAAAAAGCATTTCGAATTCTCTATTAGCTGGAAGGGGGATAAGAAAGGCATCTTTGAAATGCGACGCCATTATACCAATTACTTTAGAGGTATACCCAATTTTAAACCCTACAGAACACGCCTTGTCGAAAGCGAATCGCCGGAAGAAGTACTTGGAATTTTGGACGAAATTGCCGAGAATTTTGCTGATGCTTATAGCTTAGT
>JBGSXH010000150.1:0-2808 GCA_041751515.1 Cyclobacteriaceae bacterium
GGTCTTTTGCTACACCCATACTTTCCAGCAGTGCTTGCACATTGTTCATCATTCCTTCGGGTCCGCACATCAAGTACTGCGATTTTTTAATACCCCAATCAGGAATTTTCGTAAATATGTCAGCTAACATCACCGGGTTTAGCAAACCTGATGGACCCTGCCAATTGATTGGAGCGTTGTCAAGTACATGGACTACTTTAAAACGATTAGCAAACTGTTTTTCAAAGGCATCCAACTGCGCCTTAAAAATGATGGAATCGACATTTCTATTGGCATAGATCAACGAGACGATGCTTTTTGGCTCTTCCTGCATGGTAGATTTAATGATAGACATCATCGGGGTGATGCCGCTACCACCGCCAAACATCACCAGGTGCCGTTCATTTTCCTGCTTGAAAACTGTGGTGAAAGAGCCCATCGGCTCCATGATCTCCATTTCATCTCCAACTTTAAGATTTTTATGCAGGTAATTGGACATCAGTCCATTCTCTACACATTTAATCGTTACTGCCGGATCTTCATTGAGATAAGGGGAAGATGACAAAGAATATGAGCGACGAATTTTTTTGCCATCAATTTCCTGAATCAGTGTAAGGAATTGTCCTGGCTCATACTGTAAAGGCGCTGTGGGCTGATGAAAAACGATGGTGTAAGCATCTTCAGTCTCATGTACAATTTTCTTTACCTTCAATGTAAAGTAATGATCCTTTTTAGGTTTTGAAGCTTCGCCGTCCTTCTTTTTAAATAAATTGAACATCATATTATAATATTGCTATACACTTAACCAATACGACACCTTTAATACAATAGACCTGTTTTTAACGAAAAAGTTTTCAGGTAAATAATTATCAGTATAAACTAAAAATAAATCTGAAACGGGCTTAAATCGCCACTGAAATCGTGTATTTAAATTTACATTGTCTATCTGATTATTGTACTGAATAAAGGTAGTTAGAAATAATTTATCTGTAAAAGTAATATCAAAACGCGGACCTATCAAGAAAAAGTCTGCATCATTGAATGGCTCCGGAAAACGCAGTCGATTATAGTTAAATGCGAGGGCTACCATCCCATATGGCGTATATCGGACATCTATTTCCCCCTGAACATTAAATCTTTCTCCATTAAAATAACCACCATAGGAACTTCGCAAATAATAGAATACCGGCTTCCTGGTATCGGACCGAAAACCTAGCATCGCATTTCTGAAGTTGTAATCGCTACCTTCCGGCAAAGTTTCTTCCCCGGAGTTGGTAGGGTCAAAATCATTGAACAGATAAATGTATTCATCACTAACACGGAAGTAGAGATACCCTGTATTTAAAAACTGCAAACTGGCATACGACGAAGTAATTCTATCGGTCATAGAAAAATCAGTATCCCAGAAAGCATCGAAATCAATTCCAAAGCTTATTCTGTTGATTGAAGCAGAGTTTTCCGGGAAAATATTATACCTAAAATGAGGCTCCCAACGATAATGCCCTCTCCTTGGCACATAGCCAACTTCTGCATTAAAATTTTCGCCAACAATTTCATGATTCCATTGTAAGGTCAATGCTTTGGTACTGTAGCGCAACCATACGGTCTGTGCGAAATTATTGTAGTTATCTTCCGGGCTTAATGAATGATGATAAAATATCTTTCCCGACCATTTGTTATCCGCAGAAAGCAAATTGTAGTCCACACCAATCACGCGGTTGAAATGCCTGCTCCTTTGATCATCAGCATCCACAGAGTCAGGGATTGCTGTACTTACGACTTCCTTGTTGACAAAAATGGCATCGAGGTTACTCGCTGCAAACATTTTTTTCTGAAATGTGGCTACGGTAAAATTTTCAGGAGATTGCAGGCCATCTGAGGAAGCTCCAGTTTGTACGTTCATCAAACCTAAGCGCCAATCCTTGCCAACTTTACCGCTTGCTCTCGCTCCTGCGATAATTGGGCTGGTTAAACCTATTCTTCTGGAAAAAAAAGGCCGGATTCTCGAGAAACCATTATTGGCAAACAAATCACTGTTTTCCAGGAAAAACTGTCTTCTCTCAGGGAAAAATAGCTCAAAACGGCTTAGATTGGTCACCTGCTGATCCACTTCAACATCAGAAAAGTCAGGATTGATTGTTAAGTCCAGATTCATGGCAGAACTGAGTGCCATTTTCGCGTCGAGACCTGCATTTCCAAAATAGTTGTAGTCACTTTGAGTCTGAAAGTCGCGATTCATACCTCCGGCAGCATAGGGAATAAGCGCAATATTTCCGCCGGTCTTTTGTAAAGGAGACTCAAAAATAACCCTGCCTGTATAGTTTAGGGAATACACTCTAAATTGAAAAGGCACAGGTCGCCAGCTAGACCTTTCATTATGCTTGAGGTCGTTCCTGGCAAAATTAATATTGAAGAATTCGGCATCTTCATTGAAACGAATGGTCTTGAAAGGAATGGCGAACTCTGCTACCCAATAATCATCATATGCTTTTACAGCTACTTGCCACTTATTATCCCAGTTTGATGACAGATTATCGCCATTGGAAATTAGCGCTTCGTACTGTACACCATAAGGACTTGCTGCAAAGGCGAAGCCATTGGAATGATCATCAAATGTGTCTATAAATAAGCTGAAATTATCATTTCTGTACCAATTAAAATCTCGTTTCAGCGATTGCACGATATAATCACCCGGAGCATCGTCATAGCAAATTGCAGCAATATAAATATAGTCACCGTCATAGGACATCATTACTTCTGTCTGTGAGCTGGCCATCTCACGGTCATTAGGGAAGTTTTTCTTAAAATCACTTACTTTCTGAGCTTCAC
>JBGSXH010000151.1:0-4559 GCA_041751515.1 Cyclobacteriaceae bacterium
CTCCCTCACCCTGGATCAGTTCAACACAGACACCCAAGAGTGAACTAAAGGATGGGCAGATCCGATTTTTCCAAAAACTGAAGGGCTTCAATGAATCTTCCCGTATGATGGAGCAGGATAATGAAGGTAATATCTGGATGACTCATGGCTACAAAGGTGTTTACCGGTTACAATTGAATGATAGTTTAGATTCGCTTTCGGTAAAGTATTACGGAACAGAGGCCAATTTACCTTCCCGCTTAATGATTAACGTCTGGAAGGTCAATAATCGGCTCATTTTCACTACGGAAGCAGGCATTTACAGCTATAAAGCGGAGCTTGATGCTTTTGAAAAAGACAGCTTTTTTTCATCGGTATTAGGCGAGCATATTCTGGTGAACAGCATGGTGGAAGATCCGCTGGGTAATATTTTCTATATCGCAGAAGGGGAAGTGGGGGTGTTGGAAAAACAGATTAACGGACAATATGTCAAAAAATACCAGGTCTTTAATCGGATCATTCCTATGCTTAATGATGATTTGCAGAATATTTCCCTCGTTCGTGCTAATGAAGTGCTCTTTGCTGCCAAGGAAGGGTTTATCTGGTTTCAACTGAACAGTACCATGCAGGCGAATCCCAGCTTCCCTACGCTCATCCGCTCGGTATATCTTACGGGCACTACCGATTCCCTAATTTCTCAGGGCACCTACTGGCGGAAACAAGCGGCGCAGCGTGGACAGGCTGCAGCCGCAATGCCGTCCATTCCTTATCATTTGGGCGGGATTCGCTTCGAATACAGCAACCCTATTCCTAACCACGAAAATTCAACCCAATTTCAATTCTGGCTGGAAGGGCTGGAGGAAGATTACGGGGAATGGACCAATAAAAGAGATCGGGCTTATACCAATCTGCGAGAGGGCGCTTATGTTTTTCACGTAAGAAGCCTGAATATTTACGGGCAAACCGGCGCTGCAGACAGCTATGCTTTTGAGATATTACCGCCCTGGTATCGCTCGCCACTGGCTTATATCATCTATACCATATTGATCCTGGCAGGAGCTTATTTATTGTACCGATGGATAGAAAGCAGGCATCAAAAGAAAACAGCTATTATCACCC
Source organism: Cyclobacteriaceae bacterium (assembly GCA_041751515.1). Lineage (GTDB taxonomy): Bacteria > Bacteroidota > Bacteroidia > Cytophagales > Cyclobacteriaceae > JBGSXH01. The sequence goes on from JBGSXH010000151.1 coordinate 1,099, forward strand.
AAAAGCAGCAAAAGGCTTTGCAGCAAAAGGAGAGCGCGCTAAAAGATTCCCAGGCAGAAATTGAAAGGCTCAAAACTGAAAAATTAGAATCTGAAATAAAGACCAAAAACAAGGCATTGGCTTCAGCGACCATGCACCTGATTAATAAAAATGGTTTTATCGACCATGTGAAAAGCCATGTTTCGGTGGTGATTAAGAAGAGTAAAAGCCAGGAAGTCAAGCATGAGCTACAGCGCGTCATTCAGAGTATTGAAAAGAACATTGCGGGAGACAATGACTGGGAGCAGTTTGAAATTCATTTCGACCAAGTGCATGGCGATTTCATTCATCGCTTTAAAATGGTGTATGAAAATCTGAGTCCTCAGGAAATAAAGCTGAGCGCCTACCTGCGCATGAATTTATCTTCCAAAGAAATTGCCTACCTCATGAATATCAGTACTCGGGGTATAGAAATCGCCCGCTACCGCTTAAGAAAGAAACTTCAACTACAGCGTTCTGAAAATCTGCAGGAGTTTATCCTTAAATTTTAGATGTAACATTTAGAGGGTATTTTCAAATTTTCGCATGGAAAGACGATACAGGCAAATCACAAATGGCTGGCGATATATTTTTGTAATTATACAATTTTTGCAAAAAGCGGTTTGTTTTTAATGCTGTTTTCAGAATAAAATAATAAAATTTAGAATAGTATATCGAATTTCAAACGTATTCAGAAATAAAATACTGATAATTGTAATTTATGCATTGATTTTATACTGATATATTTTGTATACTTGTATAACATTCAGGTGTAAGATTTACCAGATATGAAAAGACAATTCAGTAAAAGTTGGCATATAAGGCGCGAGGCCTGAGAAGAGTTTCCCATTCTCTTTTCGCTCAGCATGATGTTATTCTAAAGCAATTAGAATAATGTCTCATTTCGTAGATGACCAGCATTTCAAACATCTACACTCAGTTTATTTCATTTTGGTCTAAAATTCAAGGTATGCATGTCAATGATTCGATTATGCTACAACCTTGTACTGATCGCTGTATTCTGTAGGGATACATCGATTGCCTTTATTCACCTTAAAATCATTTTATATGTCCACCTCATTGAATAGAAGAACATGGTTAAAATCCGGCGCATTGCTGGCAGCAGGTTTTGGTACAGGTGCAGCGATGGGTTTTCCATCCTTAGCTAAAGCAGGTACTGTCTCTCATTTATCGACAACAGCCATTCCCTCTACTAATATGGCTGAAGTACTTGCTAAGTTGCCGAAGATGCAAGCCAGGCTTACCTCCAATGAAAACCCATATGGCCCCTCGCAAAAAGCCAAAGAAGCACTGATTGGCGCTATTGAAGATAGCTTTCGGTATCCCAGGGAAAAAATTAAAGCATTGCAGGAAGCCATTGCCGAAGAAGAAGGCGTTGCGGTGGAGAACATCCTGCTGGGGGCTGGCTCCAGTGAGCTTTTAATGGCTGCAGCATTAAGATATGCTGCTAAAGGAAGCAGTATTTTATCAGCAGATCCTACTTACAATTCGCTCATCAGAACGGCTGTAAACCATGGCTCGGGCTGGATCAAAGTGCCTTTAACAGCCGATTACTCCCACGATCTGGAGGCGATGGAAAAGCAAGTCAACGATGACATTAGTCTGGTTTATATTGTTAACCCTAATAACCCTACCGGCACCATTACTAATTCAGATAAGCTAAGGGTATTTTGCGACCGGGTGACGGTCAAAAAGCCTGTATTCATTGATGAGGCTTATATGGACTATGTTCAAAATCCAAAGCAACAGTCTATGGTGGATTGTGTGCAAAGGGGAAAAGACGTGATTGTAGCGCGTACTTTTTCGAAGGTACACGGTTTTGCTGGTCTGAGGGTCGGGTACGTCGTGGCCTTGCCGGAGACCATCAAGGCATTAAATCAGTATACGAATGGCCGTGGCAATATCAGTGCTACTTCCGCCAGCGCAGCCCTGGCAAGTTTGCATGACAAGGAGTTTGTAGCCGATTGTGTCATGAAGAATCAGGAAACCAAAGACTTTTTGTATACCGTACTGAAAAACCAGGGTTATACGCCACTCGATTCTCATACCAACTTTGTGATGTTTCCCATAAAAATGCGAGGCGAAAGGTTTACCCAAGAAATGCTCAAACGGGGTGTTGGACTCCGAAGCTGGGAATTTTATGGACAGCAATGGTGCAGGGTAAGTTTGGGCACGATGGAAGACATGGAGTTGTTTGCCAGTGCTTTCGGCCAGATCTCCTGAGCCGGCGAATTGCTTTAGAAGACTGTAAAAAGTGCAAAAGACTAAATTCACATAAAGTTTTAGATACTTGAAAAACTTATCCCGCAGATCATTCTTAACTAAATCGGCTACGCTTGCAGGCGTGTCCTATCCGGCCATGCTGGCCCTTAACATGTTTCCCGCGGTTCCTGCACATGCATTTCAGCCAGAAGGCAATGGCAATGGCAAGCACATCATTATTCTGGGTGCGGGCCTTGCCGGTATGACGGCTGCTTATGAGCTCAATAAGCTGGGCTACCGCTGTACCATCCTGGAAGCGCAAAACCATACCGGCGGCCGTTGCCTGAGTATCAGAAATGGCAGTACTTTGCAGGAAGTTGATGGAGGTAGCCAGACGTCCAGCTTCGACAAGGGTTTGTACTATAATGCCGGCCCATCCCGTATTCCGCACCATCACCAGCTGAGTCTCCATTACTGCAAGGAACTGGGCATTCCGATAGAAGTCTATAACAATGTCAACGAAGGCACCTACTTTTACAGTGAAGGCAATGGCAGTCTGTCCAACAAGAAAGTAAGAGCGAGGGAAGTGCATAATGATGTCCGGGGTTATATGAGTGAACTGCTGGCCAAAGCCATCGATCAGGACAAAATAGATATGCAAATGAATCCTGAAGATGCTGCCAAAGTGATCGAATATTTGCGGGCGGAAGGCGGACTGGACATTGACAAGCTGTACAAGGCATCGGCAAGAAGAGGTTATATGGAGCCGCCGGGTGCAGGGGAGAAGGTGGGAAGGATCAGTGACCCTTATGCATTGTCAGAAATTATTAGCTCGGGACTGTTGGAGCCGGACTTCTATAATGTGGCCGAATACACTTATGAACTGCAGATGACCATGTTCCAGGCAGTAGGCGGCATGGACAACATCGCCAAAGCTTTGGAACAAAAAGTAAAGAAAGACCTGAAATTGGGTGCTGTAGTTGAGAGCATTAAAAATATTGAAGATGGCGTTACAGTAAGCTATCAGGATCAAAAAGGAAAACAGGAAGTCTCCGGCGATATGTGCATTTGCACTTTGCCTTTGCCGGTGCTCCGTAATATTGAAAATAACTTTTCTTCTAATGTCAGCCGGGCAATTGATTTTGTGCCCTATATCCCAACGGGCAAAATTGGCCTGCAGTTTAACAGGAGGTTCTGGGAGGAAGATGAAAACATCTATG
>JBGSXH010000152.1:0-2197 GCA_041751515.1 Cyclobacteriaceae bacterium
GAGTCAGCAGCAACTGCACTACCGCTATTGACAGTAGCAGCGCCAAAAGAGTAAGAAAAAATGATTCGGTCAAATATTGTAGAATCAATATTTTCCTTCCTGCCCCCATGGATTTCTTGATTCCTACCTCTTTTGCCCGGCTAAAAGCCTTGGCTGTAGTTAGATTCATGAAGTTAATTGAGGCAATGATCAAAATGAAGACAGCAATTGCTAAAAACAATTTCACATATTCAATGCGACCACCTGCCTGAACACCGTTTTCATATTTCCCTTGCAAGTATCCCGATGAATAGGGTCTTATAAATAGTTGATCCGGTGAGTCTTTATATTTCGTTTTAACAAAATCAGCAATTTTATCGTTGAAAAGTTGATAATCTGAATCTTCCGACAACAAGATATACGTTCGGTATAACAATTCATCCCATTCATACCAGTGAGGCGGCAGAAACTCCTTATATGCATCCCAGGAAATTAAAAAATCAAAGTGCTGAGATGAGTTTGGTGGCATATCTTTAAATACACCGGACACCAAATATCCCTCTTCTTTAACTTTCAGAGTCACCACTTTTCCAACTACATTTTCAAGGGATTTAAACAACTTTAATGCAGTCGTTTCCGATAGCACAATGGAGTTTTTATCGGCCAAGATCTGCTCAGCATCTCCTTGGATCAACTCATAAGAAAACATGTTGAAAAAATCCTGACCTACAAACCTTCCCATTTGTTTTAGGGTCACATCTTCATAAGTAATAGAAAGCTTTATGTCGTCAAAACCCTGTATGGAGGCAGTAGTCACAGCCATTTCTACTTCGGGCATTTCTTCAGCCAAAGCTTCCGCCAAAAATGCGGGAGTCATATCCTCTGTTTGTATTCCATTTCCTGATTGCCTGTTCAACATCACCTGATAAAGCCGACTGTCCTTCTCATGAAATTTGTCAACACTCAATTCATCACTCACCCAAAGAAAAATCAAAAGCGCACAGGCAAGTCCGGTGGTAAGGCCAATTAGATTGATATAAAAAGTACTTTTAAACTTTGTGAAATTCCGGAAGATCAGAAGTAGGTTGTGTCTGAACATGGCAAGAAAAAAAGATTCATTTAGTTTTTGCGATTATTATGCCAACGAAATAATGCTGTTGAAGTCATTGAAACCTAATAATCTCACTCTAGACAAGAATTTGCGAACAAAAATGTCCGTATACGGGCAAAGTTGAAAAATATGGGATTTGTTAAGCCATCTAATGAATATGATTTTTTTGCCATTTTTTAAAAACCTATTAGGTATAATTCTTTTATTTACAAGCTATGTCCGCTTTCCTTACAAATTTTTCAGTAAGATCGATGACGACCATTGATTTAATTTTTTTGCAAATCTTCTACTAATTGTCGCGACTAAACAGCTTAAGGATTAACCATACTAAAATCCTTCAACTACAATATCTTGAGGTAACCCAACCCTCATAAAATATCCAGCAAAGGGTTGAGATAGGTGTTCCCGATAAGGGGGTAAAAGCCTATTATGCAATTGGCTTACAACGTGAGTTAGGCTGTCAACCTTTATTCCATAGACATTCCTAAAATCAACAACTATATAATCAGATAAACCATCAATTCCATCTTCCTTATTCACGTAGTTGATTATCACCCGGAAGAACACATGGAGCTTGGCGCTGTGTAGAATTTCGGAGCACAAAACTGTTAAAACACCACAAAAGTTGATGCAAGGTAAAATGATCAATTAACCTCTTGGCCCTCCATTGAGTTAAACGCCTGATGTTTACTTTTATTTATTCCAATATAGAAGCTAAGAGGAAATCCTCAATTATTTTTTTTGCTTGCTCCCCTTCAACGTACTCGCTTCCGTAAGCGATCCCTGTAAGGATAATGACAACATCAAGTTCTGGAATTATAACAATTTTATTCCCACCATTGCCTGATGCCTCATATCCGGAAAAAGATTTATCCTTAAAACTATATGTCTCTATCCACCAAAAATATCCATAGGCTTCATCCTCTTCGGTTTTTATTTGCTTGGAAGTACTTTCAGTTACCCATTCACCTGCAATTACTTGGTTGCCCTGCCACAACCCATTATTTAAGTAAAGCAGACCAAATCTAGCCATGTCTCTCGGCTTTAAAAAATTGCCTCCGCCAGCAAATTCATAAGGAGTAGATGTCGGTGTTACAAACCATTCAT
>JBGSXH010000153.1:0-1946 GCA_041751515.1 Cyclobacteriaceae bacterium
TGGCCTATATTGGTAAGATTAAGAATTTCGAGTACCCTGGGTACAACAAAAATAAGGGAGGCACTTCTGTCAACTGGGAAAATTATGCAAGGATCATTGGTGCATCCAGCTTTGCTGAAAATTTCCCTTTTCTGGATATTGCCAGTGTAGCTTTCAAAGAAATATGGTCTGATAATGTACACTATCAGAACAGTAGCGCTCCTGCTAGACTCAAAGCCGGGTTTTTAGCATTTATGGCAGTCTTCAAAAGATATTATATAACTCCATTGCGATCTAACCCATCTAAATTGATCAAAAGAGAGTGGAAGAGCTTAAAAAAATTCCGGGTAAGTTTTAAGAAAACATCGATGGCCTGATAATTCTTGCTTACTACTATCTATTAACTTATGCTGTTTAACTCATTAGAGTTTATCGTATTTTTTCCTATTGTGATAGCATTGTATTTTGCTATTCCGCATAGGTACAGGTGGGTATTGCTATTGGCGGCCAGCTATTATTTTTACATGAGCTGGAAAGTAGAGTATATACTTATCATTATATTCTCTACTGTCGTGGATTACGTCTGCGGCATTAAAATGGAAAATATTCCGGACAAAGCAGGACGGAAAAAGTTCTTATACTTGAGTTTAGGCATTAATTTAACAGTTCTATTTGTATTTAAGTATCTGAATTTTTTTAGTGAGTCTTCCTGGAAGGTTTTTGATGCGATCAACCAGAATTTTGTTGGTTTAAATATTCAAGATAATCCGTTTTTAATAAACGTTTTGCTGCCGGTGGGTATATCCTTCTATACCTTTCAGACTTTAAGTTATACCATAGACGTCTACAAGGGTACTACTAAGCCAGAGCGACATTTTGGAAAATTTGCCTTGTATGTATCTTTCTTCCCTCAACTTGTTGCCGGCCCTATTGAGCGTTCTTCCCAGCTGTTGCCACAGTTTCATAAGGATTACGACATTGACTATCTGCGTATTCGTAGCGGATTGTTATTGATGTTATGGGGCTTCTTTAAAAAAGTAGTGATTGCTGACAGACTTTCACTTTATGTGAATGAGGTGTATAATAATCTGAGTAATTATGAAGCTATTAATACTTTAATAGCCACCTACTTCTTTGCGTTCCAGATATACTGCGATTTTTCTGGCTATTCTGACATCGCAATTGGTATTGCGCTGGTAATGGGTTATAAACTAATGGTTAACTTCAGAAGACCATATTTTGCAGAAAATATAAGAAACTTTTGGGGGCGCTGGCATATTTCATTATCGACGTGGTTCAGAGACTACGTATACATACCCTTGGGAGGAAACAGGGTCGTCAAATGGCGATGGTACTATAATTTGTTTGTAGTATTTCTTGTAAGTGGTTTATGGCACGGTGCCAACTGGACTTTCATTATCTGGGGTGCCTTGCATGGTATTTATCAGATTTTCGGTATAACCACATCAAAATGGCAGGAAGCTGCCGGCACTAAGCTTTTTGGGAAATCACATAGTTTAATTAAACTAGCTAATATTTTCGTAACCTTTCATCTGGTGCTTTTTGCCTGGGTGTTTTTCAGAGCCAATAATATTGGTGATGCGTTTACTGTCTTTGGAAATATCATGGCATTTAAAGCTGACGATTTGATCAATATATTTACTTTGAAGGCTGACATGACTATCGCCATCATCTCAATAGTTTTTTTAATACTTGTAGATTTTATGCAGCAGCGCTTTAGTTTACGGAAGGTTTATTATGGTATGACAGTACCTGCGCGATGGATATTTCTGATATTGCTATTGGTGAGCATTTTTGTATTCGGGAAGTTTGAAGAGCAAGATTTCTTATATTTTCAGTTTTGATTATGAAAAAGAAAGTCTTAATTTTTTGCATTTACATGGCCGGTTTCATAGGACTCATAGCATTTGTGGCCGTAAGGTTCAATACATTGCCCAGTTTATTGT
>JBGSXH010000154.1:0-2126 GCA_041751515.1 Cyclobacteriaceae bacterium
GCAGCTACGCAAAATGAATTCAGAAGACATCGAGAAACTTGTAGAAATTCTAGCTGATCGAGCAGAGGCTCAAGATGGATATTTAAAGAGCCTTGCTGAGAGGGCTAATTTACCCAGTAAGTGGCGAGGGGAGATTACTTGGCAGGGAGCATCTGTCCAAGATGCAAGGATGCTAATAAAAGCAGCTTGGTCAAGAGGTGACAATAAATCAGATCCCAGATTTTCTAGTTTAGGAAGTATTTTACACATTGTATGGAAGGAAGATGTAGGTCCTGACAAAGGTGTTGAGATAGCCATTTGTATTATTCGCTATAACCTTTATAAAGATGAAGAACTGCTTAAAGAATTAAAAGACAATAGAGATTTGTTAGAGCAATTAGATAAAATTTATGGCTTCCAAGATTTTGAAATCTTTAATACAGCAAAATCAAAGAATTCAGACATCCTAATTTCAGAGCAGGCTAGAGATTGTCTCGTAATAATTCTTAGAAAAATCATTAATGAAGAGGACGGTTTAAGTATCATTAAAGATGCTTGCCGAAAAGCTCTACCGAAGTCTCAACGTCACTGTGCACTTTCAATTAATGAAATTGAACAAGCGCTAAATCTTCTTGATAAATATCCTTCATCAGGAGATGGAATACCAAGGATTATACAATTTGCATCTTACTTATCTGACGAGTATGTCATGTCAGATGATAGCCTTATCTCAGAAATACACCAGGATATTAATAAATGGTTTAGGTTAAATGCTTTTGAAGTCCTATCTGTGTCTCGTTACGAATTGGCTCCATTGCCTGAACCTCGACTGTTCATTGTGGTTGAAGAAAGAATAACTGGAGGTCTCTTGGGGGGCGGCAAGCAGGAACAGTTCTCTGTCCAAGCATGGTTTATTCCAAATTTTCCCTGTTTTGCACCTAATAGAGAGATTGCTGAAAGAATCTATAAAACTGATGAGTATTATGTTCTAGATTTATCTTATTTATTTTCAATATATCAGGATGAAATTTCGGAACGTATATCAAATACTCTCTTAGAGAAAATAAAAGAAACAGAAGTAGATGGAGCCATACATGCCGCTAATTTAGCTTTATCTTTGGGGGAGTTGAAAGAGTTATTAAGCCTTTTCTTAAGTGAAGCACTCTTTCTGATTACAGAAGAAGATCCAAATAATGAGAAATTTGCAATTGACAGCCTGTCAATTGAACTTTTCTTGCCCGAAAGGCTGTTATGCTCTGTCGATGTTGATAAGTGGGATGTTTTTAATTTTATTACGGGAACAGATTACTCTCCTGTTGGAGCAGCCTACAAGGTCTTACTCCACAATCTAGCTAGATTTACAAAACGGCAAGCCAAAAAAAATAGAAATGAAGCTAAAAAAGCTAAAGCGCTAAACACCTTACAGGAAAATCCTTGGAAAGTTAATTGGAGGTTGGCAATGGACAAACTCCAGGTTTCGCTTAGCTCTGATGAGTTTGTAGCGATCAACGCTGATTCTGATCTTGATATAGATTCTCTTCAATCGAAGCTGGAAGGGAGAATAGGAGTAGTTCTGGGACAGACACCTCAAAGAGATGCAGTGCTTAAATCGATCATTGTGAATGCTGGCATACCTATTGTGCTTTGGACAAGGTATGAAGGTCTAGATGTAGATCATTCGAGCGAAATGCAAGAACTGGCTTGTACTATGCCTCTAATTGATCTGCCAGCGCGTGTGTTTAATAAGCGTAGAGAAGCAATAGCTAATAAGCATCTAGTTAATCATTTAGGCCATCATCTCGCGGTTCTATGGGATGACCCGAATCGGTTTCCGCCTTCAGACGACAATCTTAAGTTTCCAGCATAGTCATAGGAGTAACCATTGAGCAGTAATCAAGAGCAGTCAATTAAGGATTGGAAGATTTTTAAGGGTAATTCCCAACCCCATGATGATATCCAACACCTACCAGAACCTCCCGGATGGCGAAGCTTTGGTCGATCGCAGAAAGTTGGTCAAATCAAATTTGCTGAAGTAAGCCGAGATGAGGCAGAAAAAACCCAACTGCGGGGAGCTACTTTCCGACTACCTCAGGATAAAGATGGTCAGGAACTTCTGAATCTGGTCAATGCCGCAATCTATTTGCGTC
>JBGSXH010000155.1:0-6248 GCA_041751515.1 Cyclobacteriaceae bacterium
TTATCTCTTGAAAGCTGTGCATTGCTAACTTCAAAATTACCCGAGGTGATAGCTGTTTTCTCACCCGAACTGATGTTAAGCTGATACAGGTGCGAATAACCGCTCTCTTCGCTGTGAAACCATATGCTTTGGTTATCCGGAAGCCAGCCGTAGCTGCTTCTTCCAAAGGCATAGCTAATGCCCGGGCCGGCAATCCAGGCTTCGTCACGCTGTCGGTCGAGTGGCCGGGGAATACCATTGGAAAGATCCAAGGACATAATCCATCGATCTTTATTGTCTGAAGAGCGTACTTCTATAAAGTTTTTACTGCCATCTTCTGACCAGATAGGGCCATGCACAATAATATCTCTGCCCGCTTTTTTGGATGCTTCTTCCTCTTGCTGCCCATAATCAGCAGCATAATCAGGTAGGTCATCGATTCCGGGGATTTCCGTTTTTACGATTTGATAAACGGTGTCCTGCTGCCGATCAAAAATATAAAATTCAGCTTTCATTTGCGGGCTGCCCACTTTACTGCGCGTATTCAAATCTTCTGTATAGCCCGATTCGGTCACGTAACTGGGCACGATGGTATTTTTGCCGTCTGTTGGCCTTTCGAAAAGGCTATAGGTGACATAGCGCTCATCTGGACTCAACTGAACATTATTGACCATTTTGCTGCCCGTGTAGATCGGCATGATTTTGTCAGGATTATCCTTTTTTTGCTGAGCCTCCTCCAGCTCTTTTTTCTCTTTTCGCTCCTTCAATACTTCAAAGTAGGCCAACTGGTCTGCTTCCAGCCAGGAATCCAACGATGACCTGGCTCCTCTATCTTTGGGAGCGTCTCCACTTTGAAAGTCTGTAATTTGCTCAGTTTTTCCATTTTCAAGATCCTTCATGAAAAGGTTATTGTCCTGCATATAAATAACCTGTTTTTCATCCTGGGAAAATTCCGCTGAACTGGCTGGTTTTGTGGTACGAAGCAAAACCTTTTCTTCTCCTTTTCGCACATCATATATGAAAAGATCACCGTTTTTGGCATAAAGTTTTTGGCGAAAATTGCGTGAATATGTTCCATTTTTTGCTGGAAGGCTTCTGCGATCTTCAGGTGATACTTTTGCAGGGCTTCCCCCGGAAGCCGAGATCGCATAGAGTGAGTCGCCATGATTGTTCTCGGGGTTCCATTCAAAATAAATGGTTTTAGCATCTTCGGACCAGAATACGCCGGAAGGTGCAGTGCCGATCCACTTTGGATCGCGCATGATTTTTTCAACAGTTAATTCCTCGAGCTGGTCTGTATATTCCTGTGCCTGTAGAAGGGCAGGCGCCAGGTATACAGTAATGATCAGAATAGATTGAAAGAAAGATATCTTCATTGAACGCTGGTTTTAAAGTAAATTAGTTTTGGTGTTGTAAACTATCAAAATTATGGCATATCATAAATAATATTTCCAATAAATGGCCAATATTGAAGGTCGTTGCTGCTTGTTTTTGGTAAAAACTGCTATTATTCTTACTAAGAGTGATAATATGTTTTCTATGGCCGTCTATTTTGGAATAGATTTAATATAGCATGCAATAACATTTGTCAACTTAAAAGATTGTAAAACCAGGAATGCGACATTATCCTAAAAAATCGTAGTTTTGACAGCGCCATTACGTGGCATTTGAAAGCATATAACAGCATAATTTATGGAGATAAGTAATTTTTTAAAACACAATTTCAGACATTTTAACGCTGCAGCACTTATTGATGCGGCTGAAGGATACAAAACACATGTAGAAAGCGGCAATAAAATGTTCGTGACATTGGCAGGTGCCATGTCTACGGCAGAAATGGGCATTAGCCTGGCAGAGATGATCCGGGAGGGAAAAATTCACGGCATTTGCTGTACGGGTGCCAACCTGGAAGAAGATATTTTTAACCTTGTAGCGCACGATTATTACGAGCGTATACCCAACTACCGCGACCTTTCTCCAGCGCAGGAGCAGGATTTACTGGAACGCCATATGAACCGCGTAACAGATACCTGTATTCCTGAAATGGAAGCAATGCGTAGATTAGAAGGTGTAGTGCTGGACGAATGGCAAAGAGCCGATGAAGCGGGTGAAGCATATTTTCCGCATGAGTTTTTTTATAAGGTATTGCTCTCGGGGAAGCTGGAAGAACATTATCAGATTGATCCAAAAGATAGCTGGCTGATGGAAGCTGCCAAACACGATTTGCCTATTTTTGTCCCGGGATGGGAGGATTCTACGCTAGGTAATATGTATACCGGCCACTGCATAAGCGGAGACATTAAAGAGGTGCACACCATGAAAGGTGGTATTCAATACATGATGTCATTAGCTGCATGGTATACTGAAATTACTAAAGAGGGCACCTTAGGCTTTTTCCAGATTGGTGGAGGCATAGCAGGAGATTTTCCAATCTGTGTGGTGCCCATGCTTCATCAGGATTTACAGCGTGAAAATATCCCACTTTGGGGTTATTTCTGCCAGATTAGTGATAGTACAACCAGCTACGGTTCTTATTCTGGTGCAGTACCCAATGAGAAAATAACCTGGGGTAAACTCGGTATTGAAACACCCAAATTTATCATTGAATCTGATGCAACGATTGTGGCACCGCTCATATTCGCCATTGTGCTAGGTAAATAAGCAGCACCTATCTTATGTTTTACCGACTAATTTCAGCCATCGTGCAAGCAGTCGGAAGCAAAATAAGAATAAGATTGTTGCCTGAATATAAGACGATACGTCAAACTTAGTATTTCGACATTAGTGTCAAATTTATACTTTTTTTGTGCCTATCTGCGATTTCCAGGAGAAAGACAAATTGAAGGAAAGAAAACAACTGTAGCGCGTAGACCAATTGACCTGTTACTGCTATTGTCCTTTAGAGGTCTAGTAAAGGGAGAAAAGCTTATTTTTCTCCCTTACTTAACTTTTCTGCTACAAAGCCGGCAAACTCACGAAATCCATCTCTGGTGGTCAAAACTTCTCTAATGACCTTTAAATAGGTGTTCTTCTCTGCAGGTTTGCCAATTGTTTCGATTTCTACGGCTGCAGGTGCTTGTGGCTGTGCAGTTTTCGCATTTTTTGTGGCTACAAAGTCTTCATAACTTTTTTTGGTAGCAGTATCTGTATTTTCGCCATGTGCTTCCATGCGCTGCGACTCCAGATTGTCGGCAGCGTTGAACCTTTCCTTCGCACGTTCTTTATACCCCAGTTTCTCTTCTACCAAGCCAAGATTATTTAAAGAAATAGCATCTTCCGGATCCAAAGCAATGGCATGTTGATAATCTTCAATAGCTCCATGAAAATCTTTGTTCCTATCTTTGATGAATGCACGGCTTGCGTATCGATATGGGTTTTGCGGCTCTAATGCTACAGCTTTGTCAAAATCCTGTAGCGCTGCTTTGGTTTTGCCAATCATTTGCAGGGCTAGCCCACGATCAGCGTAGATTTTAGCATTGGAAGGCATTATGGTAACAAAGCTGTCGAAATCGGCAATAGCTTTTTCAAAATGGGAAAGCTTATAATGGCAAATGGCTCGGAAATAGAGGCTATCCAGATGCAAATTATCTTCACCCAAAGCTTTGGTAAACTCATCTCGGGCGTCCTGAAATTTTTCCTGATTAAAATGCGCTGCTCCCGCACGGTAATGTTCTTCTGCAGTCATATCTCTTTTATTGATTTGGTACACTAACAAGCTGTTAAAAGTTTTAGTTTACCATTCGTACTCTCTTCACCCGCTTTTTTCGTTTGTCTTTTTTTGGATTATAAGGTCGTTTTTTGCTGATAGGCTTATGCATATAAATGCCATCGCGCTTCATCATAGAGCAGGATGGAATGGGCAAGCAAATAACAAAGCACAGCATAAGAAGCACTAGCGGTCTTCGCAGCGGTTTTTTGAATTTCCGAAGGGGAAAATTTAAATAGCTATATGAAATTCCAGCCAATATTGATAAGATTCAATCAGTAAAAATATATACTTTGGCGAGAACATTGAGAGAAATGTATGAAAACCTACTAAAAAAAAATTAACCCGTATTTCAGGAAATTTCACTACATTAATACTTTTTCAATAACAAATAGCTTTGAAGATATTCCTTAATACATCCATTCTTATCTTATTATCATTTCCAATTTGGGCGCAATCCTCTGATAGCCTGAGCGTGGCCCTGAACAATGCTAAAGGTGAAGAGAAACTCAACTTGTATTATAAGCTGGCTAAGGAAGAAAGTGATCCGGAAAAAGCCATTCAGATTGGCTTCAAGTATCTTGAAGAAAGTAAATTGCAGGAAGCGTATGTTCATCATACGCATGCACTAAACTTATTAGGGATCCTCTATTATTCTTTAGGCTTTTATGAGTCGACACTAGACTTTTTCTTTCAGATGTTGGAGATTGAGCAGGTTAAGGGAGGTCCGGTTGAAATCGGCAGAATATGGAATAACATAGGCATTGTCTATGAAGAGCTAGGTTTAGCTGCAAAAGCCCTCGAGGCATATACCAAAAGCCTGGACCTGAAGGCAGATAGCAGCGTTGAATATGACTCTATTGGTATTGCCATAGCGCATGGTAATTTAGGGGGATTAAACCTTGAACTGGGTGACTTTGAAGCATCTTTCAATCATCTGCAACAATCTTATGCACACTATAAGCTGTTAGAGGGGGAGGAGCTGGGTATTTTCATTACCTATAATAGTCTTGCTATGACCCATCTTGGAATGAAAAACCTGGATTCAGCTCAGTACTACATGGGCCTTACTATAGCATTGAACGAAGAGCATGATTTCGGTGATGCTAGAAATGTTGAATTATTTATTGATAGAGCTAAATTGGATTTTGCTTTAGGAAATTATGCAGAAGTACAAGATCATTATGCGAATGCCTTATCCATTGCAAGAAAAATATCTGCCAGACCGAACATTATGGATATCCATGAAGGCCTATCAGAATTGTATGCTGCGCAAAATGACTACGCTCACGCTTATGAACACCACAAGTTATATGTGCTATATAATGATAGCATATTCAATGACAAAAATGCGAAGCGGATAAGCGAAATAGAAAGCGACTATAACAGAAAACAGCAACTGCTGCAAATTGATGAGCTACAGCAAAAGCAGTTAATTAACAATTTACGCCTCAGTCAGAATCAGGCCATGTTGTACTATTTGGGATGTGGTCTTGTCATTTTACTCATTTTGACGATAGTTCTGGTGCGGCAAAACAAGTTAAAAAATAGCAATAACAAGCTGTTAGAGGCGAATAATAAAGAAATTGCGCATAAGAATGAGAATATCACTAACAGTATACTATATGCCAAGGGAATCCAACAGGCCATCCTGCCCGACAAAGGATTACTGAAAAAAGTTTTCGCAGATGCTTTCGTTTTGTATCAGGCCAGGGATATTGTCAATGGCGATTTTTATTGGTTCGCAGACATGAATGAGCATTTTATCATGGCAGTGGCTGATTGTACAGGCCATGGTGTTCCGGGTGCATTTATGAATGTTCTTGGCAATTCTCTATTGAACCAGATTGTACATGAGCAGCAAATCATTCAGCCCGGGAAAATTCTTGAAGAGCTGAATGTGAAAATTTTAAAAACAATGCAAAGTCAAAATTATGACGCCAGTCATGACGGTATGGACATCGCTATGGTGCAGTACAGAAAAGCAGATCGCCAGGTAATTTTTGCAGGTGCTAAGCGACCTATCTACTATGTTTCAGGTGGCAAATTGCAAAGCATAAAAGGAAATAATTTGTCTCTGGGAGGTAGGTACGTGCAGGAAGAGAAATGTTACGACGAACATACGATTTCGCTCTCGCCAAATGATGCTTTTTATCTTTTTACCGATGGCATGGTAGATCAGTTTGGAGGAGAAGACGATACCAAATTTATGAGTTATAGGTTAAAAACCTTATTAGAAGAGATCAGTAGCCTTAGTATGTATCAACAACAAGAGGCCGTCAATAGCGCTTTTCAAAAATGGAGAGGGAAAAATGAACAAACTGACGATGCGCTGCTCATTGGTGTGCAAGTTTAACCAGGATGCATTTTCCTTTGGTAGGAAAGGTTTAAGTGATGATCATCAAGTTACTAAGCATAAAAAAAGGCCATCTATCGTTAGATAAATGGCCTTTAACATAATCGTGTTAACCAAATTAAGCGTTGACTAATTTTTTCAACTCTTTTGCCTTTTTGTCAGAGAATTTGCTGACTTTCTTATTAGTTTCCTTCAAGCTTTTGTTAA
>JBGSXH010000156.1:0-1728 GCA_041751515.1 Cyclobacteriaceae bacterium
AACTTACGAGGCGATACTGACACGATTCCGTCGGAAGCTTTAATCTATAACTTATCATATTTTCAGAATCAAGATTGGTGCTATGTTACTAAAGCCGGGAATAAAGTAAATTTACAGCGACGCATCAATATGCTCTATGAAAATGAGCGGCCTTCAGGTTATATCGTCGTTGCCACCGATATTACTGAAAACAGGAGACTAAGGCTTATTCTCAATGCAGAGACCAGAGCTTTAAGAGGTTTGATTGGTACTGAACCCCTGGACTCTCTACTCGGTACATTTTTAGATAACCTTCGCAAAATTCAGCCCGAACTAAGCTTTTCTATATTGGAAGTAACGCAAGACAAAAAGAGTCTGAAGCCGCTGGTCGTAAAACAGCTTTTGCCTACACACCTAAATAATAAGGAACGATTTACAATCATGGGTGAAGGCGGTTCCTGTGCAATATCCGCCTATCAAAAAACACCTGTCATGGTTGAAGACCTCAAAAATGACCCACTTTGGAAATCTTTCTATTCGCGTATTCATAGTCCAGATGCAGGAGCGATATGGTCCTACCCTATCTTAGATGAAGACCAGGAAGTGATGGGAACGCTTGCAGCTGTAAATCCGATTGCAGGCAAACCTACCGCTGCACAACAACAAATTATTGACCGCGCGAGAAACATTATCGCCATGATTATGCAGCACCATAATCAAAGTGAGGAAATTAAACTTAGCAATGAGCGCTATAAACTAGCCTCTATTGCTGCCAACGATGCCATTTATGATTATAATATTGCAACAAAAGAGCTATACTGGTCAGATGCTTACACGGTCACTTATGGTCACCCTATAGGAGAAGCAAAAGAAGCACCTGGGTTATGGGAAGAAAATATACACCCTGATCAGCGAAAAGAGATCAGCGCCTCATTGTATGCGGCAATTGAGGAGGAAAAAAATTACTGGCGGAAGGAATATCTCTTTAAGGATGCCTGGGGCGACTATAGAAATGTCATAGACCGTGGCTACCTGATTCGCAATAAAGAGGGAAAAGCAATTAGAATGGTGGGTTCTCAGCAGGACATTACCAAGCAGAAAACTATTGAAAAAGCTTTAGCAGAAAGTGAAGAACACTTTAGGAACCTATCTAACAGTTCATTTGAAGGCATTATTATTACGGTAGACCACGCCATTTGTGATGTAAATAAAGCCTTGCTCGAGATGTTCGGCTATACAGCTGAAGAACTTACCAAAGTTAATATTCAGCAATTATTTGTAGCTGGGGATCAAAGACTGCCTTTAGAGAATATAAATAAATTTGAAGAGAGAGTTTATGAAGCCTCCGCAATGAAGAAAGATGGCCAAACATTCCCTGTTGAAATACAAAATCAATGGACAACTTTCAAAGGAAGAAAAGGGAAAATTATAGCCGTAAGGGACATCACAGACAGGAAAAAAGCTGAGCTGGCATTACATCAATACGCAGAAACACTCGCCACTTCCAATGCCGAACTGGAAAAATTTGCGTATGTAGCCTCTCACGATTTGCAGGAACCTTTAAGGATGGTCAGCAGCTTTTTGCAATTGCTGCAAAAGAAATACCAACCTCATCTAGACGAAACTGCAGTTAAATACATTGATTTTGCTGTCAATGGTGCTGAACGAATGAAAGTGCTCATTTTGGATTTACTAGAGTATTCAAGAATTAATACTGACCTAAATGCTTTCCAGTTGATCGACTTAAAT
>JBGSXH010000157.1:0-1885 GCA_041751515.1 Cyclobacteriaceae bacterium
AGGAGCAATGATTGCCGGCGGGACGAGCACCATATTGCTCACCCTGGCTGACAATGCTGCATTTACCCAACAATTTCCTGTCTTCGGAACAGATTTTGCAATAAACTGGACAAAATTCGCCTTACCTTATGGACTAGATGCTAATATATTTGGTATTACTATTTCTCTAATGGTATTTATTTCTTTAACTTATTTGTTCCCGTATAAAAAAACACAACACATATAAACTATGGAATTTCAAGTGATAACAGCGGTAGATACCGCAACATTCTTAGAAAAAAACGAAATTGCAGATTTCCTTTTCGAACACCTCGATGAATTTGGTGATCATAAGGACGATATTCTCAGATGCCTTGATTATGCACTAAGTAATTATGCACATCAGGGTGGCTTTGTATTACTAGCCAGAGATGGAGGAAAAATTATGGGTGCAGTCGTGATGAACCAAACCGGCATGGAAGGCTTTATTCCTGAAAACATCCTCGTATACATAGCGGTTCATAAAGAAGCGAGGGGTCAGGGCCTGGGGAAAAAGCTTATGGAAAAAGCGGTTTCACTGGCCAAGGGAGATATCGCCCTGCATGTTGAACCTGACAATCCTGCTAAAAAACTTTACGAAAAACTGGGTTTTACAAATAAATACCTGGAAATGAGACTTAAAAAACAATAACAGAAGCATGGCTTTTCTGAACCTTTATAGAGAAAATTTAAAACACAATTACGATTTCTTATCTAAGCTTTTTACTGATCATAGCCTTGAATGGGGCATTGTATCCAAACTTTTATGTGGAAATAAGGACTATCTGGAAGTACTGATAGCACTTGGCGCTAAAGAAATACATGATAGCCGGGTGAGTAATCTTAGAACCATAAAATCCCTAAATCCAAATATACAAACAGTATATATAAAACCTCCAGCCAAAGGAAGTATCGACAGTGTAATCGCTTATGCCGATGTAAGTATGAACACAGAGTTTTATACCATTAAGCTACTCTCCGATGAAGCCGTTAAGCAGGACAAACTGCACAAGGTGATCATCATGATAGAAACCGGTGATCTTCGTGAAGGAGTGATGGGCGATAACTTAATTGAGTTCTACTCTAAGATATTTGAACTTCCTAATATAGAAATTATAGGGCTGGGCACAAACCTGAATTGCCTGCACGGCGTGATGCCATCGCAGGATAAACTGGTACAACTATGCCTGTATAAGCAAATAATTGAGCTGAAATTTAACAGAAAGATCCCGTGGATCAGTGGTGGCACTTCAGTGACCATTCCACTTGCATTGAATAGGCAATTACCTAAAGGTGTCAACCATTTTAGAGTAGGGGAAACTTTGTATTTCGGCATCAATCTTTTTGAAGACAAACCTATTCCAGGCATGAAATCGGATGTTTTCGAGTTATTTGCTGAGATTATTGAAATATCTGAAAAACCAATGCTGCCCATTGGCGAACTGGCTGCAAACCCTCAAGGTGAAGTCATGGAAATTGATGAGAGCCTCTACGGCCAAAGTAGTTATCGTGCCATTTTGGATATAGGCTTGCTCGATATTGATCCTAAATATCTCTTGTTAGAGGAGTATGACTTTAAGATTGTGGGTGCCAGCTCTGATATGCTCGTCATAGATCTGGGAAAAAATGAACAAAATTATACGGTAGGAGATTTAGTATCGTTCAAGCTGAAATACATGGGAGCCCTTCAAATTCTCAATTCCAGTTACATTGAAAAAAGAATTGCATGACATTAGACAGTACTGCTATTGAGCAGCTTATTAAATTCCGAAAAGAACTCCATCAATATCCGGAGCTATCAGGAAAAGAAAAGGAAACGGCCGACAAAATTGGCCGTTTCCTTCGTAATTTAAAGCCAGATGAATTA
>JBGSXH010000158.1:0-3066 GCA_041751515.1 Cyclobacteriaceae bacterium
TCCGACTTCAGCACTGCTTCCAGGTCAGCTGAATTGTTATGTTGAAATGTTCTGATGGTCGCCCCACACAAACGGGCACCGTCAACGATGGAGGCATGGCAAAGTTGGTCGATAACGACGACATCATTGGCCCCCAGAAGACCTGCCACAACTCCGACATTAGCGGTATACCCCGTAGGGAACAGGCAAGCGCTGGGCTTTCCTACCAATTCGGCAAACTCTTTTTCAAATTCCAAATGAAGATCCGTCATCCCTGATGCTGCTGCTGACGTTCCCATGCCGGTACCGAATTCCTGCAATGCCTTGGTGGCTTCCGCTATCACTTCTTTGTCCCGGTTCAAGCCAAGGTATAAATTGGTAGTCCATATAATGGCTTCCTGTTCTTCATCGTTATAAGCATCGCTGACAAGACCTCGTGTGCCACTTCCTGTCCGAAGCACCTTGCTATAAGGATTTCTACGAAGGTCATTCACCATCCGCAATACCTCCTGCACAAGTTTACTCTTGTCGTTAGCAGACCAGGCCGTCGCTTTTGCAGCCTGAAACGTAGGATGGCTGGACTGAAGACGTGCCTGAAAAGTGGCGAGGGAATTGGATGCAGTATTACACTCATTTAGTACGGCTTCATTTTCGGTGCTATTATCCCTCATCTTCAAAAGCTTTTTTACCAAAGCCCTGGGAGTTGAATGCTTTAAGATCGCTGTTTCAGACAGCGATCTATCCAATATTTTACAAAGTCGACAATTCAACTCGAGGATACTCAGCGAATCGAGTCCAATGCTTTCAAAGGAATGGTTTGGCAGTACTTGTTTAGGATCACTGAAATTAAGCAAAGATGCAACTTCCTGCTGAATGATTGACAATACATCATCTTGCGGTCTGTTGCCTACAGGATTTTGCTGCTGCACATCCGTCTTGTCAATAGAGCCTGCATCAAGTACCTGTTGCAGCTGCTCCGCTTCCCGGTACTCTTCTAAATGCTGTAACTTATTGCGATCAAGCTTCCCATTTGGCAAAAGAGGCAATTCTTTGAGCTGAATCACCACTTGAGGAACCATGTACTTTGGCAAGCGCTGCGCCAGATATGCTTTCACTTTCGTATCCGTCACTGATTCGTCCCGACTTACCACGTAAGCCGCAAGCATCTTCTGTCCAATACCATTATCTACTGCGGCCGCAGCACCAGCATCAATTCCTTGCATTGAGGCTAGTGCCGATTCAATATCTTCAAGTTCGATCCGATATCCCCTGACTTTGACCTGCTGATCGACCCGTCCGAGAAATTCAATTTCTCCATTTGTAATCCTACGGCATAGATCGCCGGTTCGGTACAAGCGCGCCTCGGGAATATCACAATTAGATTCCAGCATTATAAATCTTTCCTGAGTGCGTACTTCATCATACAAGTACCCGCGCGCAAGCTTATCTCCTGCCAAATACAGTTCTCCTGCAATGCCATCAGCAACAGGGCGCATGTTATCGTCGAGTATGTATGAGCGGCAATTTGCAACCGATTTTCCAATGGTGACCATTGGCTTATCTTCAAAAATTTCGACTGCTGTCGAGAAGACAGTGTCTTCTGTGGGGCCATAAGCATTCACTATGCGAACGCCAGTTTTCATGGCGAAAAGCTTCTCCACCAGCGGCTGTTTGAGCGCCTCACTACCAAAAACGATACAACGGATTCCGGTAGGCACCCAGCCTGATGAGACCAAAGCCTGTATGGCCGATGGCACAACTACGCAACTTTTAATCAGGTTTGCCGAGTCCAGCGCCGGCAAGTCCAGCATGTTCTGCGCCAATACCACCGTCCCTCCTAATGACAAGGTGCCCAGGATTTCCATGACCGAAGGATCGAAACATACTGAGGTGGCAGCCAGCATTCCTTCCAAATCTTCACTATCCAGCAAATTCACCATCGCCTGGATCATTGCTACCACATTGCGATGCTCAATGGCCACTCCTTTTGGTCGCCCTGTAGAACCTGAAGTGTAAATCACATAGGCGAGATCGTCCGGAGACGGTGCTACTGCTTTGTTCATGGGCTCCTGTCCTATCCTATCAAACCAGATCACCTGCTGAACACCAGTGCAAAGCGATGCACAATTTTGGTCACCGACAATGGCAGCTGCAGCTCGAGAGTGCTCCAGCATGTAGTGTACTCGTTCTTTTGGATAAGCCGGGTCAAGTGGCACATAAGCGCATCCTGCTCGCAATACCCCAATCAAAGTGGCCACAAGTTCCCAGGAGCGGCTCATGCACACGCCTACCAAGGCTCCTGGCGCTACCCCGCGGCGCAATAGCTCAGCAGCAACTTCCTCAGCCCGGTCTATCAGATGCTGGTACTCAATAGTGGTTTTGCCATCAATTATGGCAATCTTCCCCGAATGTGCCTGAGCCTGCTGCGCTATAAGACTGCAAATTGTTTCAGTACCATTATAAACCTGCTTTTCGTTCTGCATTAGTTTGCTTTTTTAATATTAGAATTGGTTAGCCTTCCATCTCGTATTGTATCATTTGATGATACAAACGATTGATATTTAGATAAAAAAAAGTTGTGCTGCCCGATTGCTTTGGCCAGCACATAGTGGTAATGTAAATATTGCCACTTTATTTTACAAACCGGACTTCACATTTGTTGATCCTCTGAAGATCGATACTATTCGAAAGATCGGGAAAGGCGAAGAAATTAAAGAGTTAATAAAAAGGATTATTGGTAGCTGGTTTTCTTGCAGCTGCCACCTATGCGGTCAAAATGCAGCTCTTTTATTCTGTAAAGGATTTAATAATTGCTATTTATCACTAAAACCATCGATAGTACGCGGGTGGGCCACCGTTCATTTCAATACACAAGTACGGTCTAATTGGCCGACCTATTTACATTTTTAACTCACTGATAGATCTATTTTACTATTGCATGTTGGAGATTTGATGCTGAGTCATAAAAAAATTTTCCTATTGCCGTATAGTAAATAATCAAAGGTAATAACCGGCCTCAGTTGGCAACTGAGGCTGAGAAAATCTAAAAACAAATCTACCAGCTTTCCGCTTTCGGTCAAGATTAAA
>JBGSXH010000159.1:0-4878 GCA_041751515.1 Cyclobacteriaceae bacterium
GGGTTGGTTGAAAGTGTTGACCAGCGGGTAAGCGACTTTATTCCCCATTTGCATCAAAATGACACCATGAGGCTCACCATCGAACATTTACTGACTATGAGCAGTGGTATAGACTGGAATGAAAGCTACAGTAATCCTTTATCTGTTACTACCCGCGCATATTATGGGAGCGACCTGGAGACTATTATCAATAATATTTCGGTGGTTGAAAAGCCAGGTGAACGCTATGAATACCTGAGTGGCAATACCCTGTTACTAGCGAGAATCATAGAAAGGGCTACCGGCAGATCCTTGAGTGAGTATGCCTCAGAAAAAATTTGGCAACCAATAGCGGCCACCCGCGATGCCTTATGGAGTGTTGACAAGAAAAATGGTGTGGAAAAAGCGTATTGCTGTTTTACAAGTACAGCAAGCGATTTTGCACGTTTAGGACAATTGGTGCTGCAGAAAGGTCGCTGGAATGACGTGCAAGTCGTACCGCAAGACTATATAGAACGCGCTATAGCCCCTGCCAATCATTTGAGCGATCATAATGATGCACCAGTTGGCTTTTATGGTTTTCACTTCTGGATTTGGAATGATACACAGGGTTCTGTGCCCATGTTCAGAGGTATTCTGGGTCAATACATCATGATATTTCCCGAACATAATGCCGTAGCCGTTCGGTTGGGCCATAAACGCGCCAATGATGAAATTATGCACTTTAGAACCGATGTGCCACTGTATATTGATATCGTGAGAACTATTTTAAATGGCAACGGAGTGTAGTAAAAACGGAATGTTCATAAGCATTTCTGATGGAATTAGAGGATTGGACATGAAAATAAGAGAAGGAATTAAAGAAGATTTGCCACAGGTTTTAGCGCTTATTAAGGAACTGGCAGTTTATGAAAGGGCATCAGATGCAGTCGATAATTCCGTAGAGCGTATGGAGAAGGACGGTTTTGGACCTGATAAAGTGTTTGATTTTTTAGTGGCAGAAGAAGACCATAACATCATTGGGTTAGCTTTATATTACTGGAGCTATAGCACCTGGAAGGGAAAATGCATGTATCTGGAAGATTTTGTGGTGACAGAAAAGCATAAGCGCAAAGGCATAGGAAGAAGACTTTTTAAGGCGCTAATTCAGATCGCCCGTGAAAAAGATGCACGCCGCCTCAGCTGGCAGGTGCTTGATTGGAATGAACCAGCGATTAATTTTTACAAATCGATTGGAGCCACGCTTGATCCGCAGTGGATCAACGGGACACTAAATTATCATGATTTACAGGAATTTAACGTGTAGTTGTCAAGACAGGCTTTTATCTAGTGTAGTTTTTTTGAGGAACGGTATTTGTTTTGCCTTCTCTAAAATAAGGCTGCAGCCAATAGCATTCATTTAATTTCAGTTTTATGAGCAATTTTTTTAATGTTTTCCGCTTATTTTTCACTTTTACATTAGTACTTGTACTAGTGTCCTGTGGCAAAGATGATGACAATGGGCCCATCCAAGCCAGTATTTATGGTGAATGGGTTTTCGATGAACTGTCTTACGATACCAGGATTAACGGAGTGGATTTTGAAACTTACCTCACTGAAAATCATGATTTTACCCTTGAAGAAGCCGAAGCTATAGAAGGCCCATATTTACAAAATATTACTTCTGAAGAAATGGCCGGTACTATCATGATCCTCAATGAAGATGGCACTTACGATATACAGGAAGGAACATTAGTGGAAAATGGGACGTTTTTACTGGAAGAGAATCACGCACGGTTAACCCTAATTTCTTCTGACGAACAAACCGTGTTTGAAATCATTGAACTCAGCAACCATACTATGATTTTAAACTTTCCTATGGAGTTTATGGAAGATATTACTGAAGATGGAGAAGAAGACCGTATAGAAGTTGATCATATTTTGACATTCGTTCGATAGTTGTATAAGTGGATTAGTTAACCTTTGCTAATTATAATTTCCATCGCAATAAATTTTGATAAAGTATCAGCAAACCGCTGGGCTTCCCATATTTCCAGCTCCATGTTGGCATCGCCAAAAATTTTAATAGACAGGTGCTTTTCTTCGGGAAGACAGTGTATATTTTCTACCCATTGGTTCTTCGTTTTATTCAACCCTACAGCAATCCTTAGCAAACCTGAAAGGCCGTTAACAAGCCTTTTTTGTTTTTTACGGAGCTTTTTAAATTTTTTATGCCTTTTCTTGGGCCCTGATTTGCGATGGTACCTTGCGAGGTGGGCAAGTACAGTGAGCTCCTCGTTGTTAAAACCTCGCAGTCTTCCCTGCATGATGATATAGCGGGAATGTTTGTGATAATCCTGAAAATTGATGAACTGACCCACATCATAAATCATGCAGGCATGTGAAAGCAAATCCCGGGCGTAATCATTGAGATTGTGTATTTCTTTCAGCTGATCAAAAAGTTGCAGCGCCAGTCTGGCAACATGTTTTTTTTCATCAATATCTGTTTCATAGCGCATGGCCATCAGCAGACTGCTGCGTTCGCGAATATTCTTGCCCTCCACCAGCTTTTGCAACTTTTGTCCATGTTTCTCTACATAGTCAATCACAAGTCCTTCTCTGAGTGAAGCATCAGAAAGTGTAAGTTGCGTGGTGTCCGCTAAATGAAGCAGCTCCACTAATAATAAACCGCCAAGGTGTATTGCGTCAACTCTGTTTGCGCTAATGCCGGCAACCTCCGTTCGTTTGTCTGCTGGAAGTTCCAATAGTTGCTTCACTATTTTTTCCAACTCTTTTAATTTGATTACTTCTGCATTAACTGTGTTGATGATACTTTTGCCCTGTTTGGCCAAAACGGCCTCTCCCAGACTTCGGATGGAGCCAGAGGTGCCCACGACTTTCGTAAATCCTGCTGATTTAGCCTCTTTCATGATTTTGCTAGCAACCTGCCGAATATGTTCACGCAATTCGTCCTGCGTTGCTTTATTTAATACCCCAACATCGCCCACCTTATCTAAAAGGCGCAAAACTCCCAGCTTCATGCTGCTTTTAAACAGGATATTGTCTTTATTGCCTACCACCACCTCAGTACTACCACCTCCTATATCGATGACCATGGTGTATTCCTGGCCAATGTCGATCGCTTTTCGGACAGCCAGAAATATCAATCTCGATTCTTCATTCCCTGAAATCATTTGTGGTGCCAGGCCGATGTCCTGAATTAGCTGATCTAAAAATTCCCGCCCGTTTTTTGCTTCCCGGGTGGCCGAAGTGGCCGCCGTGATGATGTGCTCAGCGCCATACTGATCGGCCAGATTTACATATCGGGTAATGGTCTCTATACCCGCTGCAAAGGCTTTATTGCTTATCTTTTTATTAGCAAAAACTCCGGAGCCAAGTTTTACCATTTCCTTCTCCTGCAGTAAAACATCGAATGTCTGTTTGCTGGTAATTTTAACGATAATCATGTGGATTGAATTGGTTCCGATATCGATGGCGGCAAGAATCATAGTTTTGGCTTTTGTATGTTGTTAAATTACAATATTTATTGGAATTGGTTTACTGTACGCGCCCTTAGGTAACAGAAATAGGTGCTATATTTTATCCTCTTAAAATTGGATAGAATTATTATTATATTGAACTGTTAAACTCATTTACTGATGATTAGAACTTATGAGAAGACAGATCAAGCCAGGCTACTCGAAATTTTCCAGGAAAATACCCCAAGCGCCTTCGATCCTTCAGAACTAGCGGATTTAAGGGACTACTTGAACAACAGCATAGAAATTTATTATGTCCTGGAAAAGGATGGAATAATTGCTGGTGCCGGCGGTATCAACTTTTTTGAAGGTAAAAGAATGGCCAGTTTGTCGTGGGATTTTATTTCACCGACATTCCAGGGCCAGGGTTTGGGTAGCGAATTGGCAAGGTTCAGGATTCAAGTCATCAAGGAGATAAAGTCCGTCAAAACCATTAGAGTCAGAACCACCCAGATCTCTTATCAGTTTTATGAAAAAATGGGATTTCAATTGCAGCACATCGTCAAAGACTTCTGGGCGAACGGTTATGATCTTTACTATATGGAAATGACAGTTGAATAAAAATCATTCAACAGCCTGGAGCCGATGGTAATAATTTAAATTGATTTCATATGAAGCATACTCAATCTATCATGACCCTCAATGCAGTATTGTTGGGCATTCTGGGCTTACTGCTGTCATTTCTTCCTCTAGAAGTGTCCGGAAGGTTGTATCTTAATAATCCTCCTGAAATTATGCTGCAACTTTGGGGTGCCGCCTTGTTAGGATATGCTATGCTCAACTGGACCTCAAGAGGAAGTATTTTAGGAGGTATCTATGGAAAGGCAATTTCTTTAGGCAATTTTATGCATTATTTTGTGGGAGCAGCAGCTTTGATAAAACTGACCAATGCTCATGCTGACAATATTGGATTAGTACTCCTTTCAATATTTTATATACTGTTTGCCATTATTTTTAGCTTCATTGCATTCCGGCATCCCAAAGCTATAAAAAAGACATCTGGCAAAGGTAGTAGCACCGTGGTGTAGACTTTTAATGAACAAAGTGGCCAATGAAGCACTAAAGTAAATATAAGACAGAGATATTAAAATGCCCGAAAAAAATTGCTTGCAAACAACAATTTTTCCGGGCATCAACACAACGATATATGTTTTATTCGATATAAAAAACAGCAGAGATCTCCTCTCTTAGCACAATTTCTTTTATTTGCACAGGGTCAAAGTCCTGTGCCATGTCCATAGACTCTGTTCTCATGGCATAGCTTTTCATCATCGGCATAACCGGGTCGCGGTAACCATTTTCAGATATCCTCATAATTTTGCCTAATGAAGCATCCGCCTGCCCAACCAAATACTCCGCTTTTTCCCTGGCATCTTTAATG
>JBGSXH010000160.1:0-1621 GCA_041751515.1 Cyclobacteriaceae bacterium
ATCACCATAAAAATGTTGGATAAAAGCAGAAAACTGAAAATAGCAGTCGCAAAAAAGGCACTGGAAAAATTGGAAGCAGAAGAATCAGCAACATAAGGCTTCATATAGATGTCCTGCCGACACTAACCAAAAAATATAACATTTTAATAATACCTCAAAGTCAATTATGCCAAAACCTGATTTGGATTCAGGTTTTTTATTTAATAGTACCTCAGTGTTTAGAGCACTAATGAATTGTGTTCTTTATTATAGTGGTTGTATTATTTTTGATTCTTGTCCGTATGCTGTCAATAAAACACTACCTTTCCACAGGTCGGCTTGGTAGGTTTTATTATAGCTAATTTCCAAAGAGTCTACGTCGGCTACAATTAATGACAGGGTGTGTGGGTTTGGTTTCCAGTGATTAGCTATGCATTTAAAGCAACGACAGTCATGAAAAGTATGTCGCTGAGCTGGTGGTTGCCATTTTAGTCCTTCTCGCATCTTTCCAATCCGCAGAAAAGGGAGTTCGGGTACTTTTGTTTGAAGATGAGTGGGAAGGGCATTTTTTAATGTTTCATAAATCAATCATTGTTTTAGTACAAAAAAACCGCTAGAAGGCATAAAAAGCCATTTTACTAACATTCATCAATTGAAAGCGATAATAAGCAATAGTAGTGCGATGATTTACTAAATACATTTCAATGATAGCTAATATTTGTAGTAAATATGTATTTTTGCTAAATATATTTTTAGGATAGCATAGGGCTGAACGGAGTATGAAATACGCAATTGTTGATATTGAGACGACTGGTGGAAGTTACGTAAGAAGTAAAATCACAGAAGTGGCTATGGTCGTGCTGGAAGAGGGGAAAGTCGTTCAAACTTATGAAAGTCTTGTCAATCCGAATGTCGTTATTCCATCCAATATCACTGCGCTTACCGGTATTTCGCAGGCAATGGTAACTGATGCACCTACAATAGATGAGGTGCTGCCTGTTTTGCTAAGAAAGCTGGAAGGCTGTATATTTGTGGCGCATAATGTTAATTTTGATTATCATTTTCTTAAATATGCTGCAGAGCTTGAAGGGCTTACCTTTAGTTTTCCACGACTGTGTACTGTGCGGTTATCCAGAAGATTGCTGCCGGGAAAATTTTCCTATAGTCTTGGAAATCTCTGTCAGCAATTAAAAATCCCAAATCAGCATCGCCACCGGGCGATGGGTGATGCTATGGCGACCGCCCAGCTATTTCTATTATTACAACAAGTGGATACCCAGCAGTTTATCCAAATCTCATTGAAACGGAATGGGGGTGAAGCCTTGCTGCCACCTAATTTGGAACGAGCGGTTTTTGAAAAGCTACCAAGAGAGCCAGGCGTTTACTTTTTCCATGACAAGAAAGGGAGAATCATTTATGTTGGCAAAGCCAAAGACATTAAAAAACGTATCAGTACGCATTTTGGCTCCAATTCTGATAGTCGTAAAAAGCAGTGGTTTGCGGAAGAAGTTTGTGATATTAGCTATGAACTTTGTGGCAGTGAACTGGTGGCTTTTCTACGTGAATTGCATGAGATCAAATATAAATGGCCCAAGTATAATCGTGCTCTGAAAAAGCAAAGCTTCAACTACGGTGCTTATCT
>JBGSXH010000161.1:0-5126 GCA_041751515.1 Cyclobacteriaceae bacterium
CTTGTAGATAGTAAGTCAACTTGTCGCCAGCATTCAGCGAGAGGCTATCAATGGGCCAGGCAAAATAGTAGTTCTGATCTTTTTGAGATGGGTCGAAATCTAATCGAACAGATTTATAATTATCTTCCTTATTGCTATTACTTTCAATTTTATAAAAAAGCGAAAACGCTGTAATGCCATAATCATCGCTTATCTCCCCTCCCATAGCGAGATAATTGTACATGGTGCTATCTACTGCGGTTTCTATATCTATAGCCGGGTGGTTGTCGGGTATAACCTCAATAGTGTAAGCAATCGCTTCTTTGTTGGAAGCATAGGCATTTGTAAGTTGTATTTGATACTCAATGGTTTCAGCAAGTTTTTTAGAAACCGTGAAAATGCTCTTTTCATTAGGCTCAAAATTCACAGTATCTTGAGATGTCAGTAATTTGACTTCTTCCGTAAATTGTGTATCCAGCTTCCAATGAATATTAGTGCCCTCTGGCACTCGTAAATTCCCAGTATTTTCAAGAGTTTCATCCACTTTTTGAGTGTAGGCAGGGTAATCCATCGCAACTTTGTAATTACCCATTCTTGGTCTTTCGAGCAGCTTTATGCGCATATCAGAGGATCGAAAACCTGCGGCTTCAAAGGCAATCTGACGGTCTTGCTGTAATTTTTTGAAGGTATGCGTGTAGGTATCATTAGCATCGGCAGATTTGGTCATTCTGATGCGGCGGGTATCCTGTATTAAATAGACTTCTTCCGGAAATGCTTCGCCATTTAGCTGCACAAGGACAGTGAAGTCTTCATTACGGAATGCCTCGGCTTGATCTTCAAATTTAAACTCAAAAGGGGCCGGAAGAACAAAATCTTTATTATAATTGATGAGCCTACCACTAGCCTGGGTATATAAATCGGGAACAAATAACAGAGTGAAAATGGCCAACAACGTAATGATGCCTACATACCTGGCGGGTTTTATGTTCTCTTTAAAATTAATAGCAGAAGGAAAATTAACTACCGATAATTTCTGAATTCTCTGATTTATACTTGCGTGTAAAAGGGCGTTATCCTGCTTATTGAGTTGCCCATCGAGTTGTATTGTGTTAAGGAGTCTATCGCTGATTTCGGGAAAATGGTCGCCAATTAAACGGGCTGCTACTTCGTCTGACATTATTTTATGCCGCAACAGCAAATGATAACCTGGTACTACAATCCTAATACCGAACGTGTACAACAGTAAACCTAAGCTACTAAATAGTAAAATTGCTCTTGCCGTCCCAGGAAGCCTGAAAATGTATTCCAGTGTACTACTGAATAATAACGTGACGATAGTTATTAAGCTAAATAGCAAGATGCCCTTCAAAAGCTTGTTCTGATAGAATTTAGTCCGATATAGTTCAATATTCTTAAAAAGAATATTTCTATGCGATTTCTCCATTATGGTTCCCTTCAACTTTAGCAACAGAATATTACTGAGTCATAAAACCCTCCCTGCCGAATACATTGTATATAACGTAGCAAATGAGGTTTTCATTCAAACTATTTTTAGTAGCTAACGAAAGAAGGTAAAGTAAATTTCTTATAATTCAATAGACTATTCAGGAAAAGGAACCGCAGACTAATAATTTCGAATGGAGGCCACTAAAGTAAGTCCAGATACACCGGGCAATGATCTGAGTGTTTAACCCCTTGTAAAATGCCGGCATTGCTGAGCCTTGGCTTGAGTGTTTCTGAAGCCATATTGTAGTCTATTCGCCAACCTTTATTTCTAGCTCTACTCTGTGCTCTGAAGCTCCACCAGCTATATTGGTCCGGCGACTGATCAAAATGTCTGAAAGTATCAACAAAGCCAGTTGCTAGGAATGCACTCATCCATTCCCTTTCTTCTGGTAAAAATCCAGAAGAATTTTTATTGCCCTGCGGATTATGGATGTCTATTGGGCGATGACAAATGTTGAAATCCCCGCAGATAATGAGATTAGGGATGGTCCGTTTCAATGTAGCTACATATTTTGAAAAGTCTTCCAGCCACTGCATTTTGAATGATTGCCGTATATCCCCGCTGGAACCAGATGGCATATATACGCTCATCACGCTAAAATCTGTGTAATCTGCTCTAATGACCCTGCCTTCACAATCGTATAGAGAGATATTACAACCCAGATTTACATTTTCGGGTGTGATTTTTGAAAAAATTGCTACACCACTATAACCTTTCTTTTCTGCGGGCATCCAGTAGACTTCATAGCCCAAGGCATGAATTTCCTGCAATGGGACTTGCTCTTGCATGGCTTTCAGTTCCTGAAGGCAAACAATATCTGCATTCGATGTACTTAGCCAATCAAGAAAACCTTTGCTAATGGCCGATCTTATGCCATTGACATTATAGCTGATAATTTTTACTGCCATTCGTATTCCTTTTCAAAATATTCAACAACGTGCTGTTTGAGGAGCTTTTCCTGCTCCAGCATATCGAAGTGAGGGAGCTTTTTCTGAGGGATCCAATGAGGCCAGCCTTGTTCGTCGAGCCCTTCCAAAGTGTAAAAGCCAGACAGACTCAATACTTTGCAAATGGCGATATGCAGCAAGTCCTGCTTTTCTTCTTTGCTAAAAGCTCGGTTGCCCTGCCCCAGTTCCTGGACCCCTATTAAAAATAATATGCCGTTTAAGTCCTTCGGTCGTCTCCCAACAATTTCACCAAGCTTGAGCCTTAAAGCCTGCCATTTTCTATCCAGTTCGAGATCTCTTTTCAGCATAGTGTTTATCTTTAATTATGCATCCTGGTTTAAAGCTTCCCAGAATTCAGTTGCACGACGTAGGTGAGGAATCACAATTGTTCCACCAATTAAATTGGCAATAGCCATCACTTCAAAAACTTCTTCTGTAGTCAGGCCAGCTTCTTTACAGGCGCCTAAATGATAGCTGATACAATCATCGCATCGCAGAACCATGGAGCAAGCCAGACCAATCATTTCCTTACTTTTCTTGTCGACTAGACCGCCGCTAAAAGCATTTGTATCAAGATTGAATATTCTTTTAATTACTTTATTATCAGAGGCAAGAATTTTTTCGTTCATTTTGCTTCTATACTCATTAAATTCCTGGACTTTATCCATTTTTATATTATTTTAATCAAAATAACTAATACTATAGCTTGATTGCTGATCAGTACCTCTTTCGTGATGTAAATATACATTTCGATTGAATTTAAACACCATATAAATGGCAATTCCAGAATATTTGGATGATTTTGTTCACTTGTTTTTTCCTGCCTACTGTGCAGGCTGTGACAATGTTCTGAGTACAGGAGAGCAATTGCTTTGTACAAGCTGCAGACTTGAATTGCCTGTACTGAGTGTAGCTGACGCTGAGCGAGAGATGATGGAGCGATTAACGCATGAAGTTGAAATTTCTTTTGCTTTCTGCTGGTTGTCCTATCAAAAGAAAGGAATGGTTTCCAATATATTGCATTCACTCAAATACGAAGGTAATGCAAAACTTGCTTATGGCTTAGGAAGAATTCTTGGATGTAGGCTCTTTGACTTGAACGAGCAAGGAGATATGCATTTCGACTATTTAGTGCCAGTGCCTATTTCAAAAAGTAAACTTAAGAAAAGAGGTTACAACCAGGCGAATGAATTGGCTCAAGGTATCTCCGATGTCAGTGGTATACCAATTATCGATGCCCTAAAACGATTGGATAATAGTAAACAGTTTAGCCAAACTACCAAGCACCGGCAGGAGCGATTTGAAAATGTAAAACAGCAGTTTGCTCTTAATACGCAAATAGAATTTGAAAAACTACATGGGCAGCATATCATTATTATAGATGATGTTTTTACTACTGGCGCAACGTTAGAAGTTTGTGCCTCCTTGTTTCGAAATGTACAAGTAAAAAGTATTGGTATATGTACTTTATCTCTGACAGTCTAATATCTCCTGAGGTGAGCTAAAAAAAACTCATAGGGAGGACAAATCACAGCCCGCATACTTCGCAGATGAGTGCAGAGATAAATCAAAAAAAAAAATCTGCATAGATCAGCGGGAAGAAGGTTTTAAGTACGGCAAAATTCATATTCCGCAGATGAGCGCATAGAAAATTTGGGAGCAAGATTTTCAATCCAAAAGCAAAAAGGGCTTTTCTAAGAATTAGAAAAGCCCTTTTTTAAGTATTTTATTTAAATTCTAGTAATTCGTACCTGCTCTTATCATTGCGCATCTGAAACCGATAGTAGCAGTAGCTGAGTCTTGCTCGAGGAATCTTCTTGTGCCTGGAGATAACCAGTAGGCTACATCTTTCCAGCTTCCACCTTTATAAACTCTGGCAGAGTTCGTTATCATAGAATTATAATCGCCTGAATCGTAATTGTCGTCTTCGTCAAGGAAACCGTCTCTACGAATAGGATTCAAATCGTCAAAATCCTGGAAAGAAAGTGGACGATAAACATCTTGAACCCATTCGTTCACGTTACCCGCCATATTGTACAGACCGAAGTCATTCGGAGGATACTCGTAAACATAGGCGGTAATCATAGCACCGTCATTCAAAGCACCGGCAATACCAGCGTAATCACCACGACCTCTTTTGAAGTTGGCCAGGAAAGATCCCATTTCTTTGCCATAAGGATTTCTTAAAGCATGTCCATCCCAAGGGTAGAGTCTTTTATGTGTTTGATTTTCATCCAACCATTGTGTTCCTATAAGTGCCTGCGCTGCATATTCCCACTCAGCTTCAGTTGGTAAACGGAACTCAGGCAATACAGCACCTGTCTCTAAAGGAATACGACCTCCTGCCTCAGCAGTATAGTCTTCTAAACCAGCCTGAGCGGCAAGATTCATATTTACTGCAGTAGTTCTCCATTTACAGTAATCCTGAGCCTGTATCCAGCTTACACCGACTACAGGGTAAAATCTAAATCCAGGATAACGGAGGTAATGATTTGAATAGTTATCATTAAAAGCGAGTTCTTTTTCCCAGACTGCTGTGTCCGGTAGTGCTGACTGGTAAAATTCACGGGTAGAATCAAGCTTAATAGAACTTAAATATTCAAGATAAGCAATATTTGTTACTTCAGTTTCATCCATGTAAAAAGAGGCAACCGTTACGGTACGCTCAACGTTGTCGCGAGAATGCATGATAT
>JBGSXH010000162.1:0-5584 GCA_041751515.1 Cyclobacteriaceae bacterium
ATTTGTATTGATATGACAGAAAGTAAAAGACAGCAAAAATATAGCAGGCTCATACAGCAAGAGCTAGGAGAGATATTCCAGAAAGATATCAAAAGCAGTTTTGGCAAGACGTTCATTACTGTTACCCGCGTTTCCATGAGCCCTGATCTGGGTGTGGCCAAAGCTTTTCTGAGCTTTATGCTTACAGATGACACCCAGGCTACCTACGAATTTATTAACGGTAAAAAGAAAGAAATACGGAAAATGCTGGGCAATCGCATTGGCAAGCAGGTAAGGATTATCCCTGAGCTGGTATTTTTACTAGATGAAGGCGCCAGCTACGCCAGCCATATTGATAGTATACTGAAGAATCTGGACATCCCCGACGAAGACGAGGATGACAGCGATACTTCAAAGGAATAAACCTATACATAGCCATATTATCGTATTTTGAATCTTTCCTTCTTCATAGCCAAACGATACTTTCTTTCTAAAAAGAAGAAAAACTTTATCAATGTCATTTCGCTGCTCTCCATGTTTGTGGTGGCAGTAGGCACGATGGCATTGGTAATTGTGCTATCTGTTTTCAATGGTTTGGAAGATCTCATCCGCTCACTGTACAGTGCATTTGATCCGGAGCTGAAAGTTGTCCCTAAAATGGGAAAGTCTTTCGAAACTGACGAGGCATTCTTAGACAGCCTGGAGCAGATTGAAGGAGTAGGCTTAATTACAGAAGTTATTGAAGACAACGCCCTCATTCAGTACAAAGAGGCGCAGATGGTTGTCAAGTTAAAGGGAGTGAGTGAAAATTTCCTCGGCCAGGGGAGGCTTGCTTCAACGCTGGTGTACGGTGAGCCCAAGCTCAAAGATGGCGACAGCAATTATGCGATCATCGGCAGGGGCATACAGTACAGCCTATCTATTGCACCAGACAATGACTATTATGCTTTACAGGTGTTTTATCCCAAAAACGTAAGGCCAAGCCAGCTCGATGTAAGCCAAAGCATCAGCCGCAAGCTTATCAAAACCAGTGCAGTGTTTGCCATTGAAAAGCAGTATGATGAGAATTACGTCTTTGTGCCGCTCAATTTTGCTGAAGAGCTCATGGACTACGCCGGTCGCCGCACATCGCTGGAGATCAAAGTCGCCGATGGCTACACCATTCGGCAGGCCAAAAGGAATTTAAGGGCAGAGCTGGGTAATAAGTTTACTATCCTCGACAGTGATGAGCAGCATTCCAGCTTACTTAAAGCCATCAAGATTGAGAAATTATTTGTATTCATTACTTTTTCCTTTATCCTGGCAGTAGCTTCCATCAACATCTTTTTCAGCCTATCCATGCTGGCCATCGACAAAAAGAAGGATATTGCCATACTCGCTTCTATGGGAGCCGACAAAAAAATCGTCAAAAACATCTTTCTTATTGAAGGTGCAATCATTGCTTTTAGTGGCGCTGGCATAGGTTTATTCCTGGGTTTTCTAATTTGCACCTTACAGCAGGAGTTTGGCCTGGTATCTATGGGCATGCAAACCTCAGTGCTCGATGCTTATCCGGTGAAGATGGAGTTCTGGGATTTCGTGTATACCGCAGTAAGTATTATCATTATCACTTTTTTGGCTTCCTATCGACCCGCTGCACTGGCCGGCCGCACCAAAATGCGTGACCTCCTGTAAACACTGATTTTTATTGCTGAAAATTCGGTTTTATTCATTATTTTGCGTTTCTGTTTGTTTACAAATGAAAGTTTCAACCGCACAACCCTTTCAAATCATCTATTCCCTTTTCCAGCACGAGTACCTTGGATACTTGCTGGAGTCATTCGTTGTGCAGCTTGACGAAAAAAACCGCCTTACCTTCCAACATCAGAATATATCTTCCAGAAATGCTGAGGAGTTTTCCAGTGGATTGAATGAGACTGATTATAAGCTGATCGCATTGATAGACGAAATACAGCAGGAAGCGATTGTCAAACAGTTTTACAATAAGAAAATTAAGCCTATCGATTTTTTCCTGAAAATTTTTAATAAGGAAAAAGGTAACAAAGCCCTTCAGGACGAAATTTGTGATTTTGTTGAAAAGAAACGATCAGAAATATTTTCCCTGATAGAAGGCAAAATGCTATTTGAAATGGGGAATGATGGCGAACCTACCTGGCGCCAAATAGAAATATTGGAAGAGAAAGCCACTATTCTTTTCCATTTTCGCCGTAACGAAGACAATACACATTATTTCCCAACCATAAAATACCAGGGCGAAAAAGTGCACTTTCAGTATCAGGGGGCTTATATAGTATGTCGGGAGCCCGCTTATTTGGTGTTAAACAGCAAATTATATGGGTTTCAGCAAAATATTGATGCCAACAAGCTCAACCCGTTTCTGAATAAAAAATTCATAGTCATCCCCCAGAAGGTGGAGGAAACCTACTTTAAGAAATTTGTTGCACCGCTGGTCGCTTCCTTCGATGTTTATGCAAAAGGCTTTGAAATTAATAGTAGCCGTCCTGAGCCTGTGCCTACACTGACTTTCTCGCAGCTGGTTTCTGCACAACAGGCTACATTATTTGAAAATGGAAATGGTGGGAATGAGCATGAGGACTTTCAGGATGAAAAGATACTTTTTGACCTGAGTTTTCAATATGGCGACTTCCAATTCAGTCCCGAGCAGAAGGTACCGACTAGTGTCAGCGTAGAGAAAAAAGGCGATTCTTACGTTTTTCACCGCATCAAACGCGCACTAGAGCAGGAGAAGAGTTTTTTAGAAATTATTCGCGCAAAAGGACTCGACTTAAAACCTGCCAAAGCCACTTTCACTAAACCCGATGCTTTTAGCTGGCTATCTAAACACAAGGTTTACCTGGAAGAGCAGGGCATAAAGGTCCTCCAACAGTTTCCCGATAAAAAGTATTTTCTGGGAGAAGCGAGTATCAAGGTCGAAATCAATGAAAATATCGACTGGTTTGATGTCAACGCCATTATCACATTTGGACCCTATGAAATTCCATTTCAGAAGTTGCGTCGGATGTTCAACAAAAAACAGCGTGAAATCACGTTGCCTAATGGTGAAGTTGCAGTCATCCCGGAGGTCTGGTTCAATGAGTATGCAGCACTTTTTGCATTTTCTGAGGAAAGCACTAGCATCAATAAGCTGAAGCTTAAAAAACACCATCTTTCGTTGGTGCAGGATCTTGAGAAAGGGGCACTGGCCGAAGTACACATCAACCGAAAGCTGGAAAAACTTCGCAATTTTGAATCGATTGCAGAATATGACATTCCGACAGGCTTTGCCGGCTTACTCAGACCTTACCAGAAGGCTGGCTATAACTGGATGCGTTTTCTTGCCCAATATCGGCTGGGAGGCTGTCTGGCAGACGACATGGGCCTTGGGAAAACTGTACAGACCCTGGCTTTGCTGCAAAGCCAAAAGGTGCAGGATATAGCAGGAGCCTCTCTATTGATTATGCCCACATCATTGATTTACAATTGGGAGATGGAGGCAAAGAAATTCACACCAGAACTGAAAGTTCTTATTTACACAGGCACGAATAGAGACAAGAATATCGAAAGGTTTCAGGACTACGACCTGGTGCTCACTTCCTACGGCATTACCCGCCTCGACATTGAGCTCCTGCAGTCCTATTATTTCAATTATATCATTCTGGATGAATCCCAGGCCATCAAGAACCCGAGGGCTAATATTGCCAAGGCGGTCAGAAAACTAAAATCACAACAAAAGCTGATTTTATCGGGAACGCCGATCGAAAACAGCACCATGGATTTATGGTCTCAGATGAATTTCATCAACCCGGGCTTGCTAGGCAACCAGACTTTCTTCCGGGATGAGTTTTTGAACCCTATCGAAAAGAAGCAGGATGCAGATAAAATCAGAAAACTGTATGCCATTATCAAGCCTTTTGTACTGAGAAGACACAAAAGCCAGGTTGCAACCGAGCTGCCACCAAAAATTGAACAGGTGAAATATTGCAGCATGAGCGATGAGCAGGAGCAGCGATACGAAGAAGCCAAGTCCTATTACCGTAATAAGATTCTGGAAAGCATCGATTCAAAGGGTGTGTCTCAATCTCAGTTTCTGTTATTGCAAGGCCTCAATCAACTCCGCCAGATCGCCAATCACCCTAAAATGATAGACCAGGATTATGAGGGCGACTCGGGCAAAATGGAGGACATCACCTATATGCTGGACAATGCCATCAGAAAAGGACATAAAATTTTAATATTCAGCCAGTTTGTAAAGCATTTAAGTTTACTTAAAACATACCTGGATACAAATAAAATTGATTATGCTTATCTGGATGGCGCCACCAAAAACCGACAGGAGCAGGTGAATCTATTTCAGGACAATGAAGCATTGCAGGTGTTCCTCATCAGCTTAAAAGCGGGTGGTTTAGGACTTAACCTTACCAAAGCAGATTATGTATTTTTACTAGACCCCTGGTGGAACCCGGCAGCCGAAGCCCAGGCGGTAGACCGTGCGCACCGTATCGGCCAGGAAAATAAAGTGTTCACCTATAAGTTTATCACCAAAAATACGGTGGAAGAAAAGATACTGGCATTGCAGAAAAATAAACTGAAGCTGGCCTCCGAACTGATATCCACAGAGGAGAAATTTGTTAAAAACCTCAGTAAAGAGGATATTCACGCATTACTTGATTAATCAAATTCCTTTTGGCAAAAATTAAAAAAGCCTTTTTCTGCCAAAATTGTGGCGCAGAATCACCTAAGTGGCTTGGCAAATGTCCTTCCTGCCAGCAATGGAATACCTATGTAGAAGAGGTAATCGACAGCGGGGAAACCGCAAAGATTAGCTGGAAACAAACCAATACCGGCAATAAAAAGAACAAACCTCAAAAGCTTACTGAAATTGCGCACCAGCAAAATACGCGGCTGTATACCTTCGATCTGGAGCTGAACCGTGTACTCGGCGGGGGAATTGTCCCAGGGGCGCTGATGCTCTTGGGAGGGGAGCCGGGGATCGGCAAATCAACACTGTTATTGCAGATTGCATTACAGCTGAACGATCGCAAAATCCTGTATGTCTCCGGTGAGGAAAGTGAGCAACAGATAAAAATGCGTGCCGAACGCATGGCCGATAGCGGTGAACATTGCTATATACTCAATGAAACTGCCACACATCATATATTTGATCATATCCAGGAATTGTCGCCGGAAATTCTTGTTATAGATTCCATTCAGACACTTTATAGCAATAAGGTGGAGTCTGCAGCGGGCAGTATAACACAGGTGCGCCAATGCACTGCTGAACTGATGCAGTTTGCCAAAGAAACCAATACACCGGTTTTTCTCATTGGCCATATCACCAAAGAAGGCTCGCTGGCCGGCCCCAAAGTTCTGGAACATATGGTCGATACTGTGCTTCAGTTTGAAGGAGACCGCCATATGAGCTACCGCATTCTGCGTACCATAAAAAACAGGTTTGGCTCCACTGCTGAGCTTGGTATTTATGAAATGCAACATAACGGGCTCAGGCAGGTGAGCAATCCATCAGAGATCTTAATCTCGCAGCGGGATGATGCATTAAGCGGAGTCGCCATTGGCGCTACCATGGAAGGCAACAGACCGTTATTAA
>JBGSXH010000163.1:0-2024 GCA_041751515.1 Cyclobacteriaceae bacterium
GGGCATGCGGGCGATGGCAATGTCCACCTGAATGTGATGAAAGAGGCTTTGACCGACGAAGCATGGAAGCACGATGTCATCAAGGGCATAGAAGAAGTGTTTGTGCTTGTAGTTACCCTTGGCGGTACCTTAAGTGGCGAACATGGCATCGGTATGGCGAAAAGACCTTTTATGCATTTGGCGATCAAACCTGCCAATATTGCCCTGATGAAAGGCATCAAAGCTGCATTTGATCCTAATGGCATTCTCAATCCTGACAAAATATTTTAATTAAGACTTTATGTGTGGTATTACCGGCATGTATGCCTTTAATGAGGTAGGCAGATTTCATATGATCAATTTGTCCGCTGCTACCGATTGTCTGAGCAAGCGCGGACCTGATAGCAGAGGCACTTTTAATGACCATTTTGTAGGCTTGGGCCACAGAAGATTATCAATCCTGGATACCACCATCCATTCGGCTCAGCCCATGAGCGATGAACACAAGCGGTATACGATCATTTTCAATGGAGAAATTTACAATTTCAAATCCCTGAAGCAGGACCTGGAAGCTAAAGGATATACTTTTCACTCTTCCGGAGACACTGAAGTGCTTCTGAAAATGTACATGCATTATGGTGCAGCCTGCCTGCAACATTTAAATGGCTTCTTCGCTTTTGCCGTATATGATAAGGAAGATTCCAGCCTATTTGTCGCCAGGGATAGAATGGGCATTAAGCCTTTGCTGTATGTGGAAGATGATAACAAGCTTTTATTTGCCTCTGAGTTCAAATCGCTCTTTGCCTATGGTATCGATAAAACTATCGATTTTAATGCATTAAGCCAATACCTGCAATTGAATTATGTGCCGGCTCCAGCCACCATGATTCAGGGGGTAAAAAAGTTAATGCCCGGGCATTATATCAAGGTTGACAAGGATGGCGTCAATATAAAGCAATACTATAAAATACCGTATAACAAGCAAAATCCTACAAAGCTTGATTACGAGCAGCAAAAGGAGAAACTGACTGAATTACTGGAGCTGTCCATTCAACGAAGGATGGTTGCTGATGTGCCTTTAGGAGCATTCCTGAGCGGTGGTATCGACTCTTCCGTAATCACTGCCCTGGCATCGAAACAGACGCCTCACTTAAATACTTTTTCTATAGGGTATAAAGATGAGCCCTATTTTGATGAGACCAAATATGCACAGCTGGTAGCGAAAAAATTCAATACCGAGCATACCGTGTTTTCTTTGACTAACAATGATCTTTTCCAGCATCTGGATGAGATTCTGGATTACATGGATGAGCCTTTTGCTGATTCCTCTGCGCTGCCATTGTACATCCTTTCCAAGCAGACCCGGAAGAAAGCCACAGTAGCTTTGTCAGGCGATGGAGCAGATGAGATTTTTTCCGGCTACAACAAACATGCGGCAGCTTACCGGGCTATGCAGTCTGGCATGCGTGTAGGGGCCGTGAAGTCAATGCTGCCTGTGTGGGATTTGCTGCCAAAGTCCAGAAGCAATCCATTCGGCAATAAGATACGGCAGTTACAACGTTTTGCTGAAGGAGTCAGCCTTTCTCCCAAAAATCGCTACTGGCGGTGGGCTACCCTGGCCTCCTCTGAGCAGGCTGCCCGCTGGCTCAGTTCCGCGGCCTTGGAAAAACTATCTTTTGAACAGGCAGAAAGGAGGGAAAATGAAATTTTGAGATTTTTTTCAGACGCAGCCGTTTTCAACGAAGTTTTGTATACCGATGCACAGCTGGTGCTGCCCAACGATATGCTCACCAAAGTTGACCTGATGTCAATGGCGCAGGGCTTGGAGGTAAGAGTGCCTTTTCTGGACCATGAAGTGGTTGAATTTGCCTTTCAGCTCCCAGACCATGTCAAGATTAACAACCAGATGAGAAAGCGCATTTTACAGGATACTTTCAGGGAAGTGCTGCCGCCCCAGCTTTACAAAAGGCCCAAGAAGGGTTTTGAAGTACCTTTATTGCAATGGTTTCGTACCGATCTGAAAAATATGATTGCTGACGATCTGC
>JBGSXH010000164.1:0-8250 GCA_041751515.1 Cyclobacteriaceae bacterium
AACATATATTAATAAAGTAAAATCGTCAACTGACCGGTACAGCTTTTTATTGGCATAACCAGACACCGCTATGAAGCTTTTCCACTAGCCTTGTCAATTCTGCTTAAATATCGTAAATTCAGAAGAAAAAATGTTACAGTCGCAACTCCTCTTCATATTAATAGCCTTGACAATGAGCAAAATACTTCTTTTTGATTTTAATGCAACTGATGACTGGTCGGCTTGGGAAATAGAGAACGACGTGGTAATGGGAGGTAACTCTAGTAGCAAACTTGAAAGCAGTGCCGAGGGCAATGCTACTTTCAAAGGAACAGTCTCCTTGGAAAACAATGGCGGTTTCGCCTCGGTTCAATATCATTTTCCCACTAAAGATATTGCTGGGTCAGAAAAAGCGCTCATTCATTTGAAAGGTGATGGAAAAACCTATCAATTCAGGATGAAATACGATCTAAACGATAAGGCTTCGTACATCTACGCTTTCAAAACTACCGGAAACTGGGAAACTATAGTCGTTCCGCTAAAAGAGATGGAA
This sequence comes from Cyclobacteriaceae bacterium, assembly GCA_041751515.1. Classification (GTDB taxonomy): domain Bacteria; phylum Bacteroidota; class Bacteroidia; order Cytophagales; family Cyclobacteriaceae; genus JBGSXH01. Next base: position 533 of record JBGSXH010000164.1, read on the forward strand.
CCGGTGTTTCGTGGAAAAAAATTACCGCTGCCCAACTTTACTGCCGATAAAATCCAGGAAGTGCGATTCTTAATTGGCAATAAAATGGCAGAAAATTTTCAGTTGGAAATCAAAAAAATTGAACTGGAATAACTGAGATTCGCAGAACTTTTAAAAGAATAGTTTTCCCAATGTTTGCAGGTATTCTCTGTCATTCATCCCCATCTTCAGCGCTATAAAAGAGTTGGTCTACCAAGTACTACCTCCTACTCGATAAAAAAAATGAATTTACTGTGATTTTATTCATGATCGTTACACTAATAGCGTAGAGATAGATGCTAAATGGATAAAAAAGACCGATTTGCTGCTGTATTAAAAAATAATGAAGGGCTGATCTTTAAAGTAGCATCACTTTATACCAATAGTCTTCAGGACAGGCAAGACCTGTATCAGGAAATTGTCTTCCAGCTTTGGAAATCCTTTGACACTTTTAAGGAACAGTCAAAGATAAGCACGTGGATGTATCGTGTGGCCATGAACACTGCTATTTACAATTTGAAGAGCAGCAAAAAGCAAGTCAATACTGTTCCTATTGATTTAGAAGCTTTGCAGTTGATCGACCCTGCAGACAAGACAGAAGAAGATAGACTGAAATTGCTTTTTGAACATATCCAACTGCTAAACCTACTGGAAAAAGGCATCATCTTACTTTATCTGGAAGGAAAAAGTCATCTGGAAATTGCTGATATCATTGGTATATCGACCAGCAATGTGGGCACAAAAATCTTAAGAATTAAGGAAAAACTAAAATCTAAAATCACAAGAAAACTTTAATTATGGAACTGGAAGAAATGAAGAATACCTGGCAGGAAATGAGTAAAAGAATGCAACATCAGGAAATACTGACGACTCGTCTCATTGAAAATTTGTCACAAGATAAGTATGACTCTAAAATGAGTAAAATTGGCTACTCGGAATACATCGGCACAATTATTTGCTATATAGGCGCCGCTTATGTGCTGATGAATTTCACAAAAATAGCGGCTATGCTTATGCAGGTTTTTGCAGTCATAGCCATAGGCCTTCTTTTTATACTCCCTATCATTTCTCTGCAATCTTATCGCGCCATAAAAGGAATAAAGCCGTCAGCTAAAAGCTATTTGGAAACCATCAATGACTTTGGAAAGCGAAAAATCAAGTTTCAGAAGCTTCAAAGGCTGAATGTTTCATTGGGTTTACTTTTAATGCTTGTCGCGGTTCCTGTGCTTTCAGCGATACAAGGCAAAACCCTGGATCAAAACCCTTACTTCTGGCCACTTATTTTCCCGGTATCCATAGCATTTTTTCTGGTCTTTTCCTTTTGGGTATTACGTTCATATGACAAGATTTTAAAGGATACCGAAGCTATGCTCAGGGACATTAATAGCCAGTAGCGTAAAAAATACAATAATCACCAATATCGCTGCATAGCTAATCAATTGATATGAGATTTGAGTGGCGCTCCGAAGCACATCACTTGTGATAACATGATTATTTTGGTGCCCTGTAGATAACAAGCCCATCATAGCGCTCAACACGATGGAGTAGATAGGACACTTCCTGATTGGCATATTTATCCTGCGCGTCACGCAGCTCGGTACGTTTGCCAAATAAGGCATCTGCTTCATCAAAAGATAAAAGCCAGTCTTTATTTTCTGCTTTCTCAAATAGTTGCTTAAGATTTTTTTCCGTCTCACCGATATAGCTGGAAACCACCATCGATAGGTCTATGCGATAAATTTCTATGCTGGTATATTTTTCAGTTTTGAATTGGGAAATTGCCTTTCCGGTAGCCGGCGGCCCATAAAAAAGTGCATCGCGACCAGATTCAAGTTTTTGTAGCGACGAATAATTTGCTTCGCCCTTATCCTTGTATTTCAGCCAGATTTCCACTGCCTTAGTTTGATCCTTCGCCAAAGGACGCAGCAGGTGCTGCCATTCAGACGCTGTTTCAGCTAAGCGCGTCGCTTGATTGATACGCAGGCTGGGAATAAAAGGCTTTTTGGCTGCTAATGCAGCTATATCGTCTTGAGGATCAATTATTCCATCATTCGTAAATGATTTGATCCTACTGTACTTTTTCCAGCCAGCCAATCTGCTTTTTTCTGCTACCATGCCAGCAGGCTTGTTATCATGGCTGCTATTCCTTGAACGTGCTTCGATGTATTGGATGAGATTATTGCCCCAAGGGTCAAAGCTATTCTCTGCATAGTTTTCCTTGTACAAAGGCTGCACAACGCTGTCGCTGTTCCGGACAGAGAACATGATCTGCAGCATCTGGCGGATAGCGGCTTCATTACGCACCATTTCCACCCCACCGCTTCTTTCACTGAAAGTGGATGGAAAGTGCATGCTTTTTTTTAGAAATGATTTCTTTTCATTACCCATCTTTTTATAGGTTTAACATGTTTTTACCCACCAATCTGTACCGTTGGAAAGCCAGCTACAATGACACCACCGTGAGCAGTAAGGTCGCCCTGTCTTGCTGCAAATCGGCCGCCGATCATCACGGTAGCAGCACCCTGTATAATCGCATCAGGAGGCCCCGCACAAACCAGCAAATCGCCAACGACCGCAGCCGGCTGGCCTCCGATGAGGACCGTTGCCACACCTGGCCCGGTAATAGGTCCGCCCACATGAGACACAGTGCCTGTAACTAGAGGGCAGACATGCATATCACTAACTCTGGCTGCTGAAGGCATATATTTTTGTTTTACTAATTAATTTATCTTTACCAAAGAACCCTTTACTTCCACTACCCCACTAGCCGATAGCTTGGTGCTGGCACCTTCAATAGTTACAGTATTATTTGCCTTGACAGAGAGGTTGAGCCCTTGTATAATCACATTGCCCGCTGAATTTATTTCAATACCTTGGAGACTTTGCATTTTAATGCCATTGGCATCCATGATAATCTTATTGTCATTCTGGTCCTGCAATTCAATTTTGCTTCCCTGCTCGTCCAGTTCCAGTCTGTTACCCGCTGGTGTATCAATGCTAACAGTTTTGGTATCATCATCGAAATCTAGTTTGAGGCCACTACGGGTCGTGAATCCTTTGCGATGATTCGAATCATCCGCTTGCTGAGGCGCGGGTTTGGCACTACTGTTTAACATGCCTAATACCACAGCATGTCGTGGATCGTCATTGACAAAACCTACCACAACTTCATCCCCTATATCCGGCAGAAAGAAAGCGCCTCTGTTTGCCCCGGCGTCCAGACTGGCTACGCGCGTCCAAATGCCCGGCGCCTGCTCATCCATGAGTGGCAACTTCACCAAAATACGATCTTCACCATCTGGATCATGACCGAGTTGAACTACTTTACCTGGCTGCAGCCCCCGAATCGCGCCTAATAGTCCGGCCGAGGATGACTCATGCAGCTCCGGATGCTTCCGCATATAAGGCTCGGGATCCAGTCCGAACTGGATATGCGTCTCCCATGTTCCATTACCTACCTCATGCCGCACAGCGGTTACATAGGCATTCCCGCCAAAGCGCTCACCTACTCCTGACAGTTTTACCAGGTCTCCAGGCTTCACTTTGCCAACACCAATGATTTTTGCTTTTCCCCTTGTTTTGGCAAGTCTGCTCCGCAGCATGCTTCCATCAACCCAATCCTGCAACTCCTGCTCTTCTAAGTGAGCACTATGAGTAAGCGTATAGTTTTCCAGGTCGATCGCCTCTGCCAGTTTACTGCTAGGTATATTACCCCATTCTTTGAAAGCAGCAGCTTCGGAAGTTTCTGCATAGTTTAGCTGCTGATTGCCATAATCCCAGGAGGTAGCACTTACTTTCTTCCATTGTGACATAGCATCCATTTCAGCTTTAAAGTCTAAAATGGATTCTCCGTAGCGAAGTGCTAGCACCGGCCGGGTGCTGGTATCGGGTTTTGCCACTTTAATCGTTTCTCCCTCCACAAAGACCAGCATACCATTGGCTTCTGCTCGTAGCCCGATAAAATCCCAGTCGCTCAGCCGGTATTGCACCATTGCTTTGTGGTTCAGGTTCGTAGCCTGAAGATCACTTTTCAATCCGGCATATCCAGCAATCAATTGATCAATAACCTCACTGTCTTTCACATTTGCAAAATTCCTACTATGGCGACCTAATGTCATTTTTACAGCATCATGCCTGCATTCCACTTGTAGCTGTGCATTGCCATCCGCTGCGAGCTGTACACCAATTTTTACAATGATGCCCTGAAAAAGCGCAATAGTGCTCCTGCCACGACCTACTTTTACCTGGACCTTATTTCCTGGCACAAACACATTCCCATCACTCAGCTCAAAGTTTCGTTCGGATGCATGAGCATCTCGGAACACACACCGGGCAAATGGCACCTGATTGACTTCATGATGAATCATCATTGATATTAATGGATAGCTGCGGTCAAGCTCCTGTCCATTGATCAGCAGTGTATAAGTTACCATTTTGTGTTTTCAGTTATTTTGAGATCTTAGATTTTCCATCAGTATGTACTTAGGAAAAGGACAGTATTATTTAGAAAGCATTGTATCGATTCTCTGTAATAAGATGGCTGCTGAGACGATAGGGCATGCTACCCTAAGCAACTTTTAGCAGCTGTTGTAATAATTTGATAATGATAAACTCAGCGGGCCGTATCAGCGCCATCCCAATATGTATGCTGATGCGACCTTCCTGAACATCCACTGCAGTCATAGTTTCCCCCAGGCCTATTTTCACATAAAAAGCTTGTGATGTAGTACTGCCCATCAGTGCGCCAGCCTTCCATTGTTGCGTCAGATAATTTTCGATCATTGCCTTAATTTTAACCCATGTACTGCTATCATTATGAGTAAAATTAATCGGATGGATTGCATTTTTAATAGACGTTTCTACCATGCTAACAAACCTTCGGACGGAAATGTATCGCCACTCATTATCATTGCCAGCCAGTGTCCGCGCACCCCAGATAATGGTAGGACGCCGGCCAGGAAACGAGCGAATAGCATTGATAGATTTACCGGTACTGGTATCTACATTCAAATTTTCCTGTTGTGTTTTTGTTAGCATTATTTCCGGGCGTACTGCATGTTGAATATCAATGCCTGCAGGAGCCTTCCATACCCCACGGCTTTTGTCTACTTGAGCGTAAACGCCAAGCACCGCAGGGGATACAGGCAACAACATACTGATGTCATTGATGGCCGCTTTAGCCATAAAGTACAAGGCATTATTATGCATTTTCAGCGCTGCCAGATTATCGTCAAGATGCACGCTGCCCTTGCTAATTATCTTCACGTTTTCCTCCAGTGCCTCTCCTGTTTCCGGCTTGCTATAATTAAAGTCCACAGTAGTATAAATTCTTGGAAAATACGCCGCTGCGTACCGGAGCTCCTCTGTGGTACCTGAAAGGGTAGTTCTCATTAAAGCGATATCCTTTTCCCAGTCATCTGCATTTTCCGGAGTCCTGAATACATCTAATACAACAAATCTATTCCTCAGTTTAGCACACTGCTTCATAGCATGCTGATGGAGGGTATAGTAGTGAGTGGCATTATGCAAATTGGTGGCATCAGGAAAAACCAGCAGCGTGACTTAATTTACTTTCTCCACTGCATCCAGCCCTTGAAGCAGATTTTCGAGCATAGTCTGATCGCCAGTTGTCTCATAATCACTAACCGAAACGATATAACAGGGACTGCCTTCATTGGCAAAAAACAGCTGCAAGGCATAGTACATTAGGAATTTCGAGCGCTTTTCAGGATTAATATTTCCGCTCACTTTTACTGTCCATTCCTGGGTAGAATCAATGGTGATCTCAATGCCTTGTTCCGGACTGGCAAAGCCAAAATATTGTTCATATTCCGCCATAGAGGAGATGCGCCTCGGCACATAGTTCAGGTCAGCGACTTCATGCATTTTAGCCTTTTGGGTATAACCAATAAAAGCCGGAATGGCAGTAGCTACCGAAGCTATGGCGAAAGGAAATTTCACAACTTCATTAATAATGTATATACCGGGCGTCTTAAGATGTGGGTTGAAGGCTGTTTTTGCCATGGCTTCAAGCATCAAGGTGTTGAAGGAATAACGAGTAATTGAGGCGCAAAACGTTGCAAGTCTTTTACTTACCCGATCAGTTGATCATATTTGCACATCATGATGTTAAATTGAATGACACTATTGGCCAACAAACTGAACTGTCGAAGCCAATCTCCTAACGCACCTTTCATTGGCACGCTGCATATCAAATTATCCCTGGCCAATATTGGGTGCCTGAAAGTTTGACCAAGGTGCATTATTTCAATTTTTCATAGACTTTAAAACATTGCCCAATTTAACAAAAACGATAGTTATTTTCAATACCTAAAAATTGGTATTTTCGATAGAATTGAGATGAGCTTATCTTATTTTGCTAATGAACAAATTGGAGCTGTGTAAAGGATTGGTTAAATAAATATATCGTCAGCAAGCACCGCTGAAGTCCGCTTTAGTAGACCTTCTTAAGAGCATTCACCTATTGCAACAAAGATACTTTAAACCTCCCCTGTGCAAGGCGGATAGTATCTGGAGCATCAACTACCTTTTTTGGTAGATACTCATCTAGATCAATAGCTAAGGTCATTTGAAAAGTACCGCTTATCTCTTCAGTCGTACGGTTATATGCCTCTACAGTAACAAAATTATTTTCTGCTTCTACAGGACGATAACGATCACCTGGCGCACATCCGTCCTGAATAAGCGTGACGAAAGAACCAGTAACAACATTATGAGCACACCGATCTTCAGAAATGCCAATATTAACTACAGTGTAAGTTCCTGTTGCCAACGGAACACCAAGCATACTAAATACTATTTTAGGTATTCCGTCCTTTTGTAAATAATGGCTAGACAATACAAATTTATCAGGACTACAACCTTCATCCCGGCCTGCTGCAGCTCTGTTTACAAATTGCGACAAAAAATCTTCGCCATTCAACATGGCAGTAAATTCACCTTAAGGAACAAGCTCATCAATATCATCATCTTGACAAGAACAAAATCCCAATATTAAGAAGGTTAATATTATCCATTTCATACTTTTAAATTTCTTTTGCCTGAAAAGGTCAGCATATGTCAATGCCTCAGCTTATATTGATTTTAACACATGGCTAGCGCTATTGAGCAATAATTGACAACTCTCGGCAATGCCTTCTGTAATATATAATTATAAAATAATCTTTTGTGATATCATTTTTTGACAAAATCGCAGACGAGTTTGACAACTTCTTTAGATTTCAGGTTATGCCCCAATCCTTCTGTACTAATGAGTTGCGCATTTTGCCAGGTTTGGGCCATTTCAAGTGCATTTTCATAGGGCGTATCAGGATCGCTTTTATCGTGAATAATAAGGCCTGGAAAAGTAAGGTGCTTCGCAAAATGGGCCAGGGATATTTGCTCTACTTTATGGCGTACCTGCATTTGAAATTCATTAGTAACATTAGCAATGGTATGCTTTTTCAGTCGCAGGGAGCTGGAATAAAATGAGAAAAACTCTTCCGCCTTGCTTGGCGAAGCCATGGACACAAATTTTCCGATGCGCTCAATATGATAATAAGCCTGGGCATAAATCACCGAGAAGCTACCGATAGAATGCGCCACTATGGTATCGAAACCATTGAATTTTTCAACTAAAAGGCTAATTAAGAACGCATTCATCGGTACATGGAACTGGTCTCCCCCACTCTGCCCATGGC
>JBGSXH010000165.1:0-2568 GCA_041751515.1 Cyclobacteriaceae bacterium
ATTTTTCATCGTGGAGGATGTTTTCACCCAGAAAATTGCACAACGAATACAATACTCCTCCACCTTGAAGCTTTACAAATTCATTGTTTAAACACTTTTTTCCAGATTTTGTAAATCCGGAAACACCATGTTTATCCGAAAAAGAAATTCTTTTCTGAGTAAGTAAGGCTTTTGTAGCGTTTAAGAAACAGTAATACGACGTAAGCGGTGAAGAGATAGCAGACAACTCGGTAGATGCTTTATAAAATTCACGCGATTGCTCCCAGTAAATCCGTGCCTCATCATTCTTTGCCCTACGGAGCCACAATGCTACATAGTCCCAGGGATCATCGGAAAGAACTGTAGCGGCTCCAAAATCGGGTTCTGATATTGCGGAGTGAATATAAGCTGTTTTCCCACTAATTGAAATTGGAGAAAATCCCATAGGTCAACAAATAATGCTTGATACGCTTAGGTCTGGAATAACTAACTGTTTTTTCAAGTGTCTTCGTGCTTGGTAGTCTAATGCAGTGTTCACCGGTTTGTGCGGTGCAACGCTTTGTTATATCATTAGTTCATAGGCTTTTTCTTCAAGAAGCTTCACCCTAAACGATATAAATTCTTCATAGCTAATTGAATCAAAGTTACTAGGAATTAACGAACTACTCAAGTATTCTTCCCGCTTTGTACGCTCAATATCAGAACCATATATTTTTGGATCTTTATCTTTAATGTTATTGTTATCTGCTCTAGTCAAAAAACAAATGTTTGCTAATACATTGATAGCGTTCCGTTCATAGCCAAGTCGCTCTAGATGCTTGCTAGGAAATATATGGTGGTATTCATGCTTGCTTGCCTTCTTTAAAACTTTATCTAGATCAACTCTTGCTCCACTCAAAAGAGATTTTGGTTGCATGGAATTTAGTAGCAGAATATAAATTCTAGAATTTGCAGTTGCCGATGAGAAATTAGACTTCGTGAAATCAAATTTAATCTCTGGCTTTGGCATTCTAAACTCATGATTTTCGTCAGCCTTTAAACCCAGCATGCTATTAATATCAGCTGCTTGTCTTTCATTTACGCCGGCTGAAAATCTGCGACTAAACAATGACCGCCAAAACCATTTAATGATAGTATCTTTTTGCTTCGATGAATATGATATTCCCTCTGTTTTATTAGTTGCAAAAAATGCACTCAAAGGAACTAGAAGACCTGGAAAAGGTATCATCTTATAATGCCTAACATTAAGCTCCCCTTTTAAAAAATCCAGAGCCCCAAGAATTCCATTTTCAATCTCGCCAAACCTGGCCCTAATCTCTTCACCTTGAAGTTCGAGGATCTTGTTTGGGGTAGTTTCACCAGTAATAATTCCTGCAGTTATTCTTAATTGAAGATCTCTATCTTTACACAGTTCCTCAAATCCATGATCAATAATTTTTTCTTGAAGAAGATCGAATTTATCCACTAGATCAAATTGATCAGACCAGCTCCAGGCAGCAAGCAGCTCAAATATATTGAGCTCCGTACCAGCTCTATTGATTCTCTCAAATACAATAGCTACTTTATTGCGATCATCGCTTTCGAAGACCTCGTTTGGAATAAGGTACGTTCGAAATTTATCCTGAACCTCATCAAGCTTTATTTTTATTTCGTCAGACACATGCTCAGTAGCCTTCCTATAGGCAACCGAATCGAAAAATGTTTTTACGGGAAAATGTCGATTCAGATCAATTTCAGCGCTTTCTAAAGCAAGGAACATTGATTCTTGAATATTATCCTCAGCAAGCATATCAAAATAAATATCAACCCATTCATCCGAAACCGGCTCTAAATCGGTTTGAAACACACTAAAAAGACTGGTTAATCGTTGCTGGCCATCTAATACATAATTCACTGGGTAATCTTTTTGTGGTTCTGGAAGATCAAAGTATCCAAGCCTTTTTTCAGACGAAAGTCTCTTATCGGTTTTCCATAAAATAACAGTACCGATTGGAAACTCTTTGTAGATACTATCCAGCAAAAAAGCTACTTGATCTGGTTCCCAAACATAATTCCTCTGAAAAGCAGGTACTCGAATATCTCCGCTTGAAATTCTTTCCATTAGTTTCTTAATCGTTATTGGATCACTCATTGATCTCTTCCTCGTTGATTTTTTGTATAGCAGTTTATTGGAGCGAGCTAATCTGCCTAAATATCTCTGCTAATCCAATAGACAGATTAATCGCAGCCTAATTCCCTTAAGTGGGTAAATGGGCTGCGATTAATCTGCATAATAGCCTTATCAGGTCTAGATAGGCAGAATGCTCCTATTTATCTACACCTGATAACCACCTCCATCTCTACGGTTGACGGGGAGCGATCGCACTACTATCCCCTTACATGGCGTTGCTGATTACAGGTATGAACCGATGGCTATGACGCCCGGTGCCTCGTTTGTAACCAGACAAATTCATACCCTCATTCAGCAACGCCGTAGAATGGGCTGTTTTCTGACTTCACCACATCATGACGGCGGTGGTGCCAGCAGAGTAGTTCAGGTATAGACGAATACGCAGCACGTACTTGCGGCCCTGGTAGAGGCGAACGCGA
>JBGSXH010000166.1:0-2607 GCA_041751515.1 Cyclobacteriaceae bacterium
CTTTGTATTCTAACATGTTGATTCTTATTATTTAAATCTGAAGCAAGATGATTTCTAAAACTATAGTCTCCTTTAGATACTTTAGATATCTTTTGAACTCTAAATACATACTCTACTAGCAAAGCTGAGTCGGAGATTTTATCGTAGAACTCTTCATTTGATAGACCAATTATAAAAGTATCATTAATTTGCAAAGATGTAATGATTTCTTTCCCATCAATTGGTAGTTGAATCATAGGTTGATTCTGCTTAAGTCTTTCGACAACGGTCCAGAATGAAACAATTTCATCAAGTAGCTTACCATTCTTATCAATGTAAATAATTGCATGATGATTATTCTTAGGGTTTACATGCCCTCTCTTATCATCTTTAAGCGATTCTGCATTACCAATCTTTTCTCTAATTCTTACTTTTTTTACAGGGACAGGATTACCTTTCCTATTTGGCAAGAATACCTGAGGTTGTAAGCTACCATCACTTGCTTTCACAAAGAAAATATTCTTTCTAGTAGCTTCAGGGAGATCAGTTATTTTATACCCTGCCGGATTATAGATATCTAATCCCAATTCAATCAACCTGTTTTCGACAGCTTTACGAACACCATCATCAGCAATTTTGGCTACATGCTTATGGTCTTTAATAAAGTCAATAGGTTTTCTGATATGATAAGCCCGCTTTTTGTTGGGACTTTTTCTGCAACCGTATACTGATTCTCCATGCAGGGCGCCTCTAGCGGCAACGCCCTTGCCATACCACTGCTTTCCAGTTTTAGGATGCTTTGCAGGCTTTCCTTTATTAGTAAATAATTTTTTATCGACTTTAGTTAGTACTTTTTTATCCTGCTTGTGATGCACAAGAATACCTTGCACAGCAGTTTTGGTATCCAGCCAGAAGTTCTTCCATGGTCGCTCAACCTGAAATTCTCCTCTATATTTTAGTTGCTTGTCGTCAATACCTTTCGCTTTGATTGTGGCTATCTGTTGCAAATAATGCTTTTTTGTACAGGCAATTGTGACAGCATCAATGGCATGATGCCGATTATCGGTTCTGTTTTTTTTGGGATAAAATATGCCATTACTGACGTTCCCATTAAGAAGCTCTCCCTTCGTACTCAACTTATTTTCAATTTCCTTCTTTTTGCTTTTAGCCCAGGGTTCTAAAGCTACAATTTGATCGGTTTTATCGATGGCTGCATAATATTCTCCATCTTCAGCATCTACTGGATAGGTGTTTCCTAATATTTTGTCTAAGCCCCAATAATGTCGAAGCAAAGAGGTGACTGTGCCCTGTGTTATATTTACCTTATCAAAAATCTGCTTTAAATACCCTACAGCAAGTTTAGACATATAGCGGGTATCGTTCAATTGCCGGCTTAAAAAATCATCTGCATCGGGGTTATCTTTGGAGATGAATCTTTTATATTTATTATAATTCCCCTTGAACAGTTCGTAAGCTCTTCCCTTCATTTCATCCCACTCTCCATTATGCCCAAATGCCTGATAAGGTGTTTGTTTTCCTTTCTCATTATTTTTTTCCGCAAGGCATAATGTTTTGTTTTGTATACTATCATTCAATGATATACTATATGGAATGATATGCTCAATCTGGACATATCCATCATCAAAAAGGTTGCTAAACGCTATACATTTACCTGTGAACGGGCATTGTTTATTGACTTCTTTCCACAAAAGCACCTTTTGGATATTAGCTCTGCTATGCTTCAGGCCATGTTCATCCAACATGGTTTTCACCTCGTCGTTTTCGTCCTCTTTATCTTGCTGTCTTTTTCTAATCTTTTCTCTTTCTTCCTTAGAACTTTTTAGCTCCCTTGCCAATTCGATTCTGACTTCGTCAGGTTTTCCATATTTTACAATAATGGCATTAACAATTTTTCTTGTCTCAAATAAAGCTTGCTGAACAATTGGGTTTCTCACATTTTCCGGCTCAGGTAGTAAATCCTTAAGCTTCCTTGTGTCATCTGAGAAATCGCTATGGTGATAAAGTTTTTTTACATTTACCTCCGTTAATGAATAATGGTCTTTTAAGTGTTGCTTTATTCGTTCAAGTCCAGTGCCTTCAGCACTCTTAAATCCAATAGATAATACTTCATTCTCAATTTCCTGCTGCTTAACTTCATTATAACTATTCCATTTTTCAGTGCTAAATGCACCCTTTAACCCTCCTAATATTACTGCCTTATCATATATGAAGCCACGCTGCAAATATAGCAATATGTTTAATATGGCCTTACGGCTTAAGTTAGCATAGCCTTGAATTAATTTAAACTTTTTTAAAATGCCAATCTGCTTATCGGCTAATCCCCATTTTTCTTTTGCATACTTCTCAAGCCATGCCGGATCCTCTGCTGTAAGTTTTACATGCCATATTTCTTCTTGCTTCGCAGAAGTAAAAGCATCCCACTCCCTCTGTCCAAATACCTTTCTAAAATTGCATATGGTCTTATTTCCTGGCAATTTATCTTTGTCAGCATAATTAAAATTGCCCTCTGGATTGATCCGCTTTTTGATGATAGCGAAATCGAAAGCACGATCTTTCGAATTGAATATTTCAAGAACAGTTTGTTTCTGCTCATTTGATAGCGCTTTT
>JBGSXH010000167.1:0-22690 GCA_041751515.1 Cyclobacteriaceae bacterium
GCATCTCCTTCAATAAATGTCATTCTATTGGCAGAAGCGATACGGTTAAGTGCCGGCTCCTCTGGAACTTCAGAAAGTGACCCCAGGTCATCAGTTTGCATCAGCTCACCATTGATGTAAAGATGTCTGATATTTGGACCACCGTCATAGGTGACCACAACATGCGCCCATTGATCTTTCAAGATTCCGGGCACGCCTTGTTCACCCAAATCTCTTTCAAAAGTAGTTGCGTAGAAACCGCCTGCATCCCTGTCTATGCCGTCACCGTTGAAGAAGAAATCGCTTCCTCCCACTTCGCCTTCCCATTCTCCGGAAAGTGCATATTGCTTAGCCATTTTCAAGAAGTCTACTCCTCCATTGGTTTCAAATTGAAAGCCACGGAAATTGCCTAAACCCATGATAAAATGCCCCGCAGGGTTCCCACCATCATCCAGGTGGTTCTCAGTATTAATGTAAACCCAGTAGGACATAGAAAATTCTCCACTCAGCAGTTCCGGACCATTCGGCACTTCAATAATACTGGCATCACCATCAAAAACTGCGGCACCGCCATCATTACCAAGTCTGTCACTACCGTAAGTAATGGCCACAACATCTTCAGTAGCCGGAGAGAAATCTCCCACTGCATCATTTGCATCCCCATCAAAAGGCCAGTAGGCAACTTGTCCCGAAGGCACAAATGAACCTGCGGTAGTAAAACTTCTTTGAAAAGCATTAATAGTTTCACCATCAGCAGCAGCTACATTGCCATTAAATGATAGCATATACTGAGTGCCCTCTCCCAGAGGCTCAGCAGGGTCTATCGTAATCGTGTTCCCTGAGGTGCTGATATTTAAATCCAGGGATTCGTTATCATAATCCCTCACCAGAGTAATATTATCAGTATTGGCCGTCGAAGCGTCCATATCTCTGGTAAATACGGCAACTATGCTGGCACCACTCGGTACATTTGATGGAGCGGTGGCTGCGTTTAAATCTGTATCGCCAGCTGAGAGACTTTCAAGGTCTAATGCGACAGGCGTTACTGTGTCATCATCATCTCCGCAGGAGCTGACGAAAGCTACCGCAAAAATGCAGAGGAACATAAAAAATCTTTGTCTTAGTGTTTCCATGGTGTCAATTGTTTAAATTATGTTAATTGTTTATTTTAATTCCATCCTGGATTTTGCTGCATTCTACCTTCCGTGAGGTCAATTTCAACCTGCGGTATAGGCAAAAGTTCGTGTTTTCCCGGAGTAAAGCCCTGCGCTCCCAGTACTTCAACCGCCTTTCCTGTTCTGATCAGATCCGGATAGCGATGGCCTTCCAGGGCAAGCTCAAATCGTCTTTCATCGTAAATGCTTTCCAGCAGCATGGCCGGATTCGTTTCGGTAATATCAGGTAATACATCGGGGTTATTACCCCTTGCTCTTCTGCGTACTTCGTTCAAAAAGTTAAGTGCCTGAGGAATATTGTTATTCTGTGCAGAGGCTTCAGCAGCCATAAGTAGCACATCTGCATAGCGAATAATCCTGCGATTATGACCCCACTGCTCTACGACCCTTGTGCCTGTAACCCACACCTTTCTATTGTAAGATTCTATCTCAATGAGATTATCATTTTCATCCCTGACTTCATCTGGTGTCTGAGAGTCGCCCACAATGGGAATACCATCAATCTCGTCCCCGAGAAAAATCACAGTACCCTCAAGCCTTGGATCTTGATTTTGTTGAAAGGCATTAATTAAATCAAGCGATGGCCTGTTGAAACCCCATCCCCGATTTGGGTTGCCTCTTACTCCCTGCACATTACCCCATTGGCTGCCACCATTTACGGTGCCATCCAACGGTATAGCATTGACTTCGAAGACTGATTCGGCATTAAATTCACCCTCTTCAGAATGTGTTCTAATAAAATCTGTATCCAAGGCATATAAACCAGAATTAATGACCTCGAGAAAATAAGTTTCTGCCTGGGTGAAGTTGTTCTGATACAAAAACACTTTTCCTAAGAGTGCCTTCGCAGCATCGCGCGTGGCTCTTCCCAGTTCATTGGGTCCATATTCATTTTTTGTGGGTAAATTTTCAATGGCTTCTGTCAGATCAGCTTCAATTAAGGCGTTCACTTCCTCTCTCGTAGCTCTGTCCACTATTGTGGGAGGCTCTGTACTTGTAATGATGGGACCGCCGCCCCAGGCTGTAACCAAATCAAAGTAAAACAGTGCCCGAAAAAATTTTGCCTCGGCAATATACCTTGCCTTTAAGTCTGCATTCATGCTTATTTCAGGAACTTTCTCTATGACTACATTGGTCCTTTTAATACCTTCATACAATGTATTCCACCATCTTTCCAGGCCATCAGCATTGGTGTTGAAGGAAAAGTCCTCATAAGGCCCGATGGTGGCAGCACCGTCTGAGGGGTTGCTGCCCTTGAGGGCATCATCAGACATGATGTCATAAATAGGGTAACCACCGTAGTTATAAAACCAGTTGCGCAAGGTATTATATACTGCATTGGTGGCAAGAAACGCGTCATTAGCATTGCTTGGGAAAAATTCCTGTGTCAGTTCGCCCTGCAGTGGCTTATCCAGAAAGTCATCCGAGCAAGCCGATGGCATTAATAACATCAGCAGTATCAGCGCAAATCCGGCAATTTTATCTGTTTCTTTCATTTGTATTGCGATTCTAAAACGTAAAATTGGCCCCAATCGAATAGATTGCAGTGACAGGATATCCACCAAAGTCGAGTCCGTTTGAAAGAGGATCTTCAGAACCGAACTCAGGGGAATAACCGGTATAATTGGTAAGTGTAAACATATTTACCCCACTCAGGTAAATTCGGGCAGCCTGCATTCTAAGCAACTCGGTAGTTGCTGCGGGCAGACTATAGCTAAAAGTCACATTTCTAACCCTTAAGTAAGAGCCATCTTGAACAAAGCGTGTGGAAGGCTCCCAGTTATAGCCACCAGCGGTCGCCCTTGGCTGAGTGGTGCTCGTTCCCTCTCCACGCCAGCGATCTAGCACATGGCTTTCGAAGTTGTATAAATCTGGCCGAATCTGTTCTTTAGCATTATATAGTTCTTTGCCATATTCACCCTGAATGTCCAGAGATAAACCGAAATTTTTATAGTTTGCTTCGAAATTGAAGCCGAAAATAAGGTCAGGAATAGGAGAACCTATAAATGTTCTGTCGGCAAGGGTGACGGCACCATCACCATTGGCATCAACATATCTCAAGTCGCCTGGGCGCACCTGACTTTGACTAGGATAGGCATCAATTTCAGCCTGACTCTGAAAGACACCGTCTGTTTCATAACCATAAAAATATCCGATAGGACGGCCAACTGTGCTTCTCGTCACAAATCGATTAAACACTGACCCTCCAATGAGTTCATCTCCTTCCCCTTCGATGCCCGATACTGCAAGTACTTCGTTGTGCAAAGTATTCCCTAAAAGGCCTATGCGATAATTAAAATCATTGATTTGATTTTGATATACCAGCTTGAACTCAAAGCCGCGGTTGAGAACTTCGCCGGCATTATAGGTGATTCTCGCTCCCTGCCCATTTCCCAGATAACCGGGTACGGCCAGGTCGACAAGAATGTCCTGTGTAATGCGATTAAAATAATCCACCTCAAGGACAATTTTATCGTCAAGAAAACCCAATTCCATGCCTACATCAGTCTGGTAGGTAGTTTCCCAAACTAGGTCAGGGTTACCCAAAACCCCAAAAGTGGCGCCGGGCACTAACTCTGGAACACGACCAAAAACGCCGTCGATTTGATTTAGTACCCTGGAGTAAATACGTGAGTAATTGATTTTTTCATTACCGGTGGCTCCCCAGCTGGCTCTCAGCTTGGCAAAAGATATCACAGGCAGATTGGCCATAAAATTCTCATTAGACAGGTTCCATCCTACGGCAAAAGCTGGAAAATTTGCATACCTGTTGATGTCTGTAAACTTGGAGGAACCATCTCTTCTGAAGGTAGCTGTGAACAGGTATTTATCATCAAAAACATAATTTAACCTACCCAAATAGGAGATCATTGAATAATTCTGATTGAAATCTACCGCATTACTGACTGTGTTGGGATTAATATTATTAGGGTTGATATACCAGAAATCCGGTTCATCGCGAATAATATTTTCTCCACCAGCACTAAAACCTTCGGAGCTGGTCTCTTGCAAGGTATAGCCCACCACACCGTTAAATCTATGTTTACCAACTGATTTATTATAGTTGGCAGTATTTTCCCAAAGCCAGGTGGAGAAACGATTATTACCAATGTTCAACCGACTTCTGTCGTTCTGTTGCTGCGGTGAGACAAAAAATTCTGGTGTAAAATTCCTGCTTCTACTATTATTCAAATCAACTCCAAAAGACGAGCGCAAAGTCAACCCTTCTATTACATCCCATTCTCCATACACATTGCCTACAGTGCGCAGTCCCTTATTGCTATTATTAGTGTATTCTATGGCTGCAAGTGGATTGCCTACGCCAATTACCTCACCAAATTCACCATCTGGTGTAAATGGCACATCCACCGGCTGAGCACGATATGCCTGAAATACGGCATTGTTATCGGTGTTATCCTGCCAGAAAGGGGCAAGGGTGATGTTGTTTCCCAAGCGAAAATTCTCTCTTAACTTATATTCATTATTGAATCTCAGTGTTAATCGCTCAAAATTAGATTTTTCGATAATGCCTTCCTGGTTGAAATAACTTAAACTGAAGAAATAATTAATATCGTCTGTTTGTCCGGAGGCAGATACCTGATGATTCTGGATTGCGGCGGGTTGAAAGATCAAAGACTGCCAGTCAGTATCTGCAACCGCATTCACATTATTATACGATCCTGGTCGTATTTCATTAACAATAGTGGCAAACTCAGGACCGCTCAACAGACTTATGGGATCAGGTACCGTCTGCATGGAATATTCAGTATTTACATTTATGGTAGCTTTGCCTTTGGATCCTCTTTTGGTGGTGACCATGACTACGCCATTAGCACCACGCGCACCGTAAATGGCAATTGCTGAAGCATCTTTCAAGACTTCCATAGATTCTATATCACCGGCGGCGAGAAAGGAGATATCATCCAGGATAACGCCATCTACCACATAAACCGGAGCAGAATTTCCGAATGTACCCACACCCCGGACCCGTACAACGGGCTGTGCGCCAGGGGCGCCGGAAGCGGATGAAACCTGCACTCCTGCCATTTTTCCCTGCAAAGCCTGCGCAGGATTTACTGCTGGAATCTTCATGATCTCAGCGCCTTTAACCTGCGAAACAGCACCAGTAAGATCAGATTTCCTGACCGTACCATAGCCAACGACTACTAGTTCATCCAGGGTAGTCACCTGTTCTTCTAGGGCAACATCAATTACTGACTGCTCTCCCACTGTCCTCTCTACAGTAAGATATCCTACGAAAGAAAACACAAGAATATCTGCCGACGAAACATTGTCAATGGTATAGTTTCCATCGATGTCAGTGACAGTACCTCTAGAAGTTCCCTTCACGACTATGCTGGCACCAGGTATGGTCTCTTGATCTGAAGACGTCACGGTGCCTTCCACACGCATCGTTTGCGCCTGGACGGTAAGATTATGTCCGAAAACAATCAAAATACCAATAAGACCAAATGTAAATATTCTTATCATAGTTTATGGTTAGCTATACGGTCAACACCTGAAACAAGGTGCATTACTCACATAAATAAATCAAACTTTGATAAATATATATTTACTTTGAAGAGGCAGCGCCAATCCTTAACAATAACAATTTTTACGCTTTACTGGCAAATTTTATAACGATTGCAAAGCATTTGAGCCGCTATTTAGCTTTTTTGTATCGCTTTAATCGCAAAGAACTGAATTGCGAAAAAATCAGCAAATTACTTTTGCTCCTGCGTGAAATGTTTGCCAAATTCAAGTAGCACGCCATTCCGGCGTTGTCCATTTTCATCTGCATCATTTTTTGCACTTTTTATAGATTCTTGTACTTTCTTCTTGAAACTCCAGACAGTTTGTCTTCTCATATCCAGATTTTCCGATAACTGATCGAGGGTCATCTTGTGTCCTTCATTCAACACAATATAGACGATGTAAAAAGCTTTTTCTATAGGAAAGCGGATGCCCTGAAAAACAGTATAAGCGGTTACAGATTCATCATAACCACACTTAGTGCAGCGTCTGGAAAAGAAATTGGCCCCCTCGAAAGATTTATGATTACCACATTTCCTACAGGTAAAGCTGTCTGACCATTTAAGATTGTAAAGGTATCGGTAGCATGCCTTTTCATCGGGAAATATAGCTTTAAACTCTTCAGTAGTAATCTGCCGGTGAAATACCCTGTCTTGCAATACCTTTTTAATATTATTGCGCAACTTCCAGTTGTCAAGATCTAACATCGAATTGATATTATTGATAACGTCAGACTGCTCCCTTAACTTCACATTGCTTTCTTCCAGCAACTGATTTTTTGCATCCAGCTGAGTAGTACGCTGCTTGACTTTTAATTCAAGTTCTCTGTTTACCTTGTCCTTTAACCTGGCATTTTCTTCGAGTTGAGAAATGATGCGCTTGTTGGCCCTGTCGCGATTATTTTTCAATATCCTTACGCGGTCACCCAGCGCAAACGTCAGAAACAGCATTTCTAATAAAAAACATATATGAAGGATATAATAGGTTATGATCGTAAACGGAATCACATTCAGCTGTACTAAAGCTTTGATAAAAAAGCCAAGAAATAAAATACCGTAGGCGAGAATGAAAAACCTTGCAGGACGGTAACCCTTCATGAATACAAATATGCCTGAACCAAAAATAAAACCTAAGGGAATGATATCCAGCCACCGTAAATACAGCATTGATGGCAGGAAAAGGCCTGCAATAAACATCAGCGCCCTTGCGATAATAATACCGAAGTAGATATTAGATAAAAAGATACTATAATGACGGATATTCAAAAATGCTTTTGAAAATACCAGTGCTCCAATAATCAGCATGAATGAGAATACACCGGTGGCCATTTGATTCCAGCCAGGTGCATTTGGCCAAAAGTACTGAAAGGCTATGCCATCAACGCTCATGGCATAAAAAGCCACCGAAAGTAAATAAAAGATGTAAAACAGGTACTTCTTTTCTCTGATTGCAAAATATATCAGGAAGTTATATAGTGCGATAATGGCGATCATGCCATAGAATATGCCATAAAGCATATATTCATTCAGCGCGTAATAGATAAACCGATTGAGCGAACGCAAGGCAATGCGAATATCGGCAAAACCTGTAGATTTGACTCTGAAGTAATATGTCACTCGTTGAGCATAATCCGGTAATAAAAGTTGAAAGTTTTTATGCTGGAAAGTCCTTTTATTATAAGTGTACCGGTCACCAAACTGCTTCAGCATATAAGTGGTCGAGGCCACATCTGGCAAGTAAGCGTCTATACTATCTATGGTTTGATCATAGAACTCCAGCACCCATATATTTTCATCTTGTGGTTGCTGATCTATTTCAAGTTTGACCCAATACGCATAATTGGCATTGTAATCACTATTTTTAAAATCTGCCAGCCGCTGAAAATTTTCGGATTTATTTTGAATAGATTCGAAATTCATAGTGCCCGTACTGTCCACCAGAATGTGCAGATCATGGTACGTTAAAATCAAATCTTTATCTGCTTTATCTAAAGCGATAAGTTGGGAATGTGCCCCCAAAGGGGTATCATCATCAGCCTTACATGAAAGCAGGAAGCAGGTAGCAGTGAGGGCAATTAACCGTAAGGCTCCAATGATGATATTCATGGCTGTAACTTTTTTACTTTAATGAATTTATACTTTTTTCTTCAAAGCATTTACATTAAGATATTGTATTCACCCATTATTCATGCTACCAAGAGAAAATCTTAGATTTAGGGCATAAAAAAAGCCATTTGATTACTCAAACAGCTCTTTTTAGTATATTAAATATTTTCACTTTAATCAATCACTATCGTCACTTTATTCATTCGTTTGGACTGTAATGTGTCAGTTTGCACACCGCCAC
The DNA here is from genome assembly GCA_041751515.1 of Cyclobacteriaceae bacterium. GTDB lineage: Bacteria > Bacteroidota > Bacteroidia > Cytophagales > Cyclobacteriaceae > JBGSXH01. Next base: position 8,034 of record JBGSXH010000167.1, read on the forward strand.
CATAGTTGTTCATATCTCCTTTGACCGCATTGACATAATAGGCCTTTTCTTCCAAACCTTTAAACTTTACTCTACCCTTTGCATCAGTCTTCTGCGGCTCCACTACCGGATTTTTCTCATTGGTATAGTCATCATCATTCGAATAAAGCGCTACTTTCACGCCTTCTTCCGTATTACCAAGATTATTCCTGATGGTCAATTGAAGGGAAGTATTGAAAATTTGTTCTTCTACACTCGTAAATGCTGTGATGGCAGCCAATACAAAAAGTAACATGGGAAATAATACCCGTTTCATAGCAAATGGATTAGAAGTAAATTATAATTAGAAGCACAGGTTAAAAACTTTAAAAGAAGCTTTTCACGGCTTTGCAGTCAAGAATACCAATAAATAGGCCAAAGTCTATTTATCCACAGAATTTGCTGGATTCTTGAAAAGAAAATTTATCAGTTCATCAAAAGGAATAGCTTTTTGATAGTTCCTGTCTTCATATGATGTTGCTAACAGCTTGAAATAGCTGATCTTATCATTATGGCTTTCAACAGAGAGGGTAATGTTTCCAAACTGTTGATCGATACTGCTAAAATCTTTCGGAAAGGGTGGCTTCAGATAATGCTTTTTCAAAATAGTAACTACCTTTTCTTTTTCGGTAATTTTCCGATGGGCATCCGTGAGCCTGTACCCGTAACTACTGAGTTTCTCTGAAAGCCAAAGCTGCAGGGAAACAAATTCAGAAGCAGGAATAGTAGTAGAAGGCTCCAAAGCAAAGCCATCTGCACCATTGCTTTGCAAAAGGGTAAATGGAATTTCCTGCTGCTTATCGTCTTTGGAATTCTGGTAAGCAGTTAACAGCCGAAAGCTATGTTTTTTATGGCGACTGCCTTTCACCCAGTTTTGCAGGTCTTCATGCTCTTTATAGCTCTTTTCCCAGATTTCTTCCAGAATAATTTGTTTGTTTCCTGAAGTGACTGGTGAAATTTTCTCCCATATTTTGCTGAATATATCCATGGCTTATCGGATAAAAGTCCAGGTATCTTCCGCTGAGTGCTTTTCGCTAAACTCATAACCATCCTCAGCAAAAGTTTTCAGCTGCTCAGCCTCATCAATACCTTCAGTGATGATAAAGTTGGCCATTTTCCCTCTGGCCCGTTTTGCGTAAATAGCGATGACCTTGTACTCCCCGTTTTTGTATTCTTTAAATACTGGGGTAATGACGCGTGCTTTTAGTAAATCCTGGTCAATGGCCTTGAAATATTCCTGTGAAGCCAGATTGACTAAAACCTGTTCTTTGTGATTATCAAAATCATCGTTCAAGAGTTTAGTTAACTTATCGCCCCAAAATTGGTACAGATTTTTGCCTCTTTTATTTTCAAGCTTTATTTTCATTTCAAGTCTATAAGGCTGAATGAGGTCCATAGGCTTTAAAAGGCCATACAGCCCGGAAATGATTCTTAGGTGATTTTGCGCAAAATTGATGGCATTCTTTCCATATTGATCAACAGCAATATCAGTATAAACATCGCCGCGAAAAGCGAGCAATGCCTGTCGGCTATTGTTAATGGTAAACGGTGTTTTAAAAGATTTATACCTTTCAACATTCAGCTCAGCAATATTATCACTGACTTCCATCAATGCTTTGATATCGTTTTTAGACTTTTTCTTAAGGGCACCGATGAGCACTTCGGAGTCCTTCAGAAAAACGGGCGCTGTATAGGTATCGGTACTGAGATTATCGCTAAAATCCTGTGATTTTGATGGTGAAAGTATGGTAATCATGCGTTTTGTTTATGCTAACTATTGGTATAGGAGTAATGTTTGTCTGTTGAGACACGTCAATAACCCGTATATTCCATCTTGTGTTCCCTCAGCCTGATTTGAATTCATCAAATTTTAAAATGCTGATGATTGCAGGCGTTTCGACCTGCAATCATCAGCCTGTACCCTTAGCTTTACCTTACTACAGTCACCCCTCCTCTTTTCTCACGCCGCTCTTCATCGGGCTCAAATTCACTGCGGTAGGTGATGCGGTACGGATAGGTCCCTATTTGGACCAGCTCACCGCGGAAGATACCATCCCATTCAAAATTAGGGTCTGTAGACTGGAAAACCATTTCTCCCCAGCGGTTGAAAATGAATATCTGGAAATCTGTTACGAAACGGACAATCAACCTGAAATTATCATTCAGGCCATCTCCATTAGGGCTGAACGCTGAAGGCCCCTGAATGCTTGGCTCGCAACTTTCGATTACATCCACACGGGCTACTAGTTCGCAGCCCTCTGCAGTGGTCAGATTAACGCGGTACCTGCCGGGTATGGTGGCATAGAAAATCTTGTCCGTACTCTGGCTGGTACCCGGGCCTGTCCATTCATAGCTGGCATAAGCACCTGGATCAAGTTCAACACCGGCGAGCTCCGGAGCCGCGGTACAAATAATGGCAGATTCCGGCAAAATAGGTTCATCTGGATCCTGCTCTTCAACAAATACAGAGGTGCTTGCAATACAACCTGTGCGCTGGTTCCTTGCTGTCAGTTCATAAGTACCACCTTCGGTTGGGGTGATGTTGTTGGTAATGCGCGGTTCAAAAGTCTCATCGCCGACCTTCTCCCATCGATAGCTATAGTTGCCCGGTTCAGAAACTACACTGAATAAGCTGACATCATCATTACACAATACTCCTTCCTGCACAATTGATAGCTCGAAGCCTTCATCAAATGTCACACTGATGGTTGCAGTACTATCGCACAGAATGCCTCGGCCATCGGCTACAGTGACAGTATAGTTACCTGATTGTGATACTGTAACGGTGCGTCCCCCTCCTCCAGCGGTTATATTTCCATCCTCTGTTGCCCAGCTATAAGTAAGATTGAGTAAATCATCAGTTTCAACAGTGAGTTCTTGTGTATCGCCGCAGGCCTCCACAAACCTTTCGGTGGAAAATGCTACGGCAGGGGCTTTTTCTACTTCGACTAACCCCGTGCTTTGCACACAGCCACCTATTTCTATCCTAATTCTGTATATTCCGACTGGTATCGGATCATTTGTATCAAAACGAGGGGCATCAAAAACGCCAGTAATTTGCTCACCTGTAGCTTCGTTAATGAAAGTGTAATTCGCTTCTGATCCTGGGGGAATTTCATCTCCAAGACCTGCAATTATTATTTCGACTTCCCCATCCTCACAAACCGTAATATCATCAGCTTCTATAGTAAAACCAGCGTCTTCATCATTGATGTCTATTTGTTCAGAAGTGCTGCAACCATTGGTGTTAGTAATTACTACCCTATACAGGTCAGAACCTAACCCGTCGATAGTTACCTCTTGGTTTGGGGTGTTGACGTCTTCAAACCCAGTTGCCGCTGGCGCTCCTCCTTCACTACCTTCTACAACATATTCATATTCTCCGACTTGAGGAAAGGTAATTGTCAACGTTCCATTATCTGCACCGCAGGTTGCATTATCAGTTTTCGTCAAAGCGATAATGGGATTCGCTGCAATTGACACATTGACAGAATCAACGCCAATACAGCCGGAAATAGGGTCTGTCACAGAGACTTTGTAAAGATACTCCCCTGGTACATTGGTACGCACTTCAAAGTCTCTGCGATTATTGTCTTGCACTTCTCCATTTATTTCCCAGACAAACTGTGCCCCTGTATTCTCTGCATCCAGAATAGGGCCGTCATCGCCTTCACAAAGTGCCAGATCGGGACCAAGATCAATGGCAGGTCTGCCATCATATACAAAAGTTTGTCCTTCGTTGCTACAACCTGTTTCATTAGTTACCGTCACAAAATAATCGCCCTGCAGATTAACGCTAATAGTACGGGTAGTTTCACCAGTACTCCATAGGTAAGTTAAACCTGCGGAGTCATCTTCAGGAGCAGCTTCCAGTATGGCTTCATCACCACATAAGGCAGTAAACTCTTCAAGCTCCGGATACTCTGGAATATCGAATACCTGCACGGTATCGTAAATTAAAGTATCGAAACCGCATCGGTTGAAAACCCTTAACTCTGCAAGGTATTCGCCGGCTTCTTCAAAAGTGAAAGCTGTATTCTGCTCACTATCACTATGCAGCAACACTTTATCATCTCCGAAACCATCAAATATTTGCCAGAAAAACTCATCGATATTATCGGTACCGGTACCCTCAAATACCGTTTCCTGGCCTATACAGCCATTGATAACGGTAATGCCCGGATCACCCGGCGGCTCCATGATGGTTTGAATGAAGTTGGGCAATCCCAGCTGGCTGGTTCTGCCGGCCAAATCAAACTCATTCAATACAATATTCTCCTCTGCAGCGTCCTCATTCGGGTTGCCGATTTCCCATAAAAAACCTGCCCCCTGCACTGCCATATAAATAGAGCCATTGGGGCTGATTTGCAAGGCACCCCAGGTCTCGGAGGAAGACTCATCGATCAATATTTTGGTATTGATGATGTCTTCGGGAATGGTATCCAGATTATACTGATAGAGTTTACTTGGGGCACTGCCATTGTTATTAACGCTGACGTAAAGCCGGGTACCATCAGGAGAAAACTCTAGTCCGTAAGGCGTTTCCCCTGCCTCCATATCCAACCGGATGACATCGCTCATTTCCAGCGTAGAATCATTGAAGTTAAAGATTTCCACAGCATCAGGCGGTAGCGCGACACCTACGCGCTCACCATTGGTGGAGAACTTCATATAGCCTTCCCCGTTTTGCTGGATATTGGTACTGTGCACGGAGCCAATACTGCTTAAAACTGGATTTTCGATACCCCCAGCGCCTATCTGGTAGGCCCTAAACGTATTAGTACCGTATTCATGCCCAAGCAGAACGTAGCCGGCACCTATCTCCACTGCAGTAAGTCTTTCTGTACTTTTAGAGAACAAAGGCTCCCCAACCAGAATAATCTCTCCGAAACCGTTATTGCCTTTTAAATCTACCACACTATACCGCATGAAGTATTCTCCATGAATTTCTTCGGTCGTAAAAATGTAAAACAGTGTTTCATCGTCCGGAAAAGGAATAATGATAGAAGACTGCGTGGAGCCTAAACTTCCACCGAGACCGTCCTCCGGCGCGGCCCCTGCCGCGATAAGGTCATCAGAAAGTGGCAGTGGCATATGATCACTGTTCCAGACCGTTACCCCATCAGTATAAAACAAGGCATCCCCATTTCTATCGGAAATGGTCGCTGTGCCTTCCGGGGCTCGTAATAAATTGTCATCAACTATAGGTTCCGGGGGCTGTTCATTAAAATCGATGCCTGCCCCGTCCCCAAAATACCAGATATTGGAGCGACGGTCTTCCTCTCCGTAGATTTTAACATTGGAACCGGCATATACATCGCAGCCCATAGGATCGGTAGCGACTACCCAATAATACCCGGCCGAGTCGACAGTAATAGCAGGTGTGGTAATGGGGTTGCCATCATTGTCTCTCACACTCCAGCGATAAGCGGTGGCCCCTTCCGTCGTAGCATCCAGTTCTAAAGTTTCGCCAGGGCAAATGGTCGTATCTTGTGGGATATCGATTTGCATATCGCTAGGCTGAATCTGAATCGATTGGCTTGTCCTGAGGGTATCGCCGCCACAAAAGACCGCTAATGTTATATTATAAAGGCCTTCTTCAGGGAAGACAAAAATCGGGCTTTTGGCTGTAATAGTAGTATCCTGGATCGTCCACTCATAACTGCTGGCCTCCGGGCTTACCCTTGGCACCAGTAATGATGGACTATTGGCGCAGGTATTATACACCTCAAAGTCAACATCACATTCATCTGTCGGCGTTTGTACAAACTGAGGAAACTGCCAGGCACCAAAACCGTTATTTTCAAATGCTTGTAACTCGTATTCAATATTTTCAGCAAGGCTGTCCGGCTCGTTGATGCTGCCCATTTGCAGCCCTTCGCCTTCATTGGCTTCGTAAATATGGTAGATTTTATTGTCCGGACCTCTTTGCAGCCCATAGCTGCGGTAAACCGCGGCAGGCAAAATATTACGAACCTCATCCGGATCAGGCTCCAGGCTCATCTGGTAAACGTTGCCTCTGTTTTCACCCTCGCGGCCAAAACGTGAAAAATATAGATAGCTGCCGTCTTCTGAGAAAGCAGTGCTATAAACCGACTGACCGGTATCATCAGTATTGCTTGTACCCTCTATCTCCCGATCAAGACTTATGGCTCCTGTAACATCATTGAAATCATATAATCTAATATTTCTATTGGCTCCTTTTGGACTTACCGCAAGCATGCCAGTAGCAGCATTGTACGCAATGTGGGCCGCATTAAAGCCAGCGCCGAGGGCTACGGACGAAACTTCAGTAATTACTCCTGCAGCATCAATGCCCCTTACCTCCAATTGACCGGTGGCCAGGTTATGATGTATCAGCCAGTAACCGTCAAGATTGGCATTAGGAACGACACGCATAGCTTCCGCACTTGCAGCAGCTACCACGTTATTGTTTGGGGCACCAACGATTTCTCCTTTAGGAGGACTTCCGGGATTTGCATTGCCCGGGAGATTCATATCCACTGTGGTCACATAAATACCATTTTCACCACCATTGCTAAAAAGCAGATATTGTCCTGGGACATCAACAATGGCGGCAATCGCAGCAGATTGATTGATATTAGGATTGCCACTTAAGGCTACCTGGCCGGACATAGGATTGTGTGTAGCATCTCTGACAGAAATTCCATCAGCATAAAAAAGCAGCTCACCGCTTATGGGGTCCGTGGCTACAGCAGTACCTCCACGTCCTTCAAAGGGTAAATTATAACCCGGTACCGCAGTAGCATTATTATTGCCCTTATTGAATACAATGGCCTTTCCGTTATCACCAAACAACCATAAATGCTCACTAAATCCCTGCCCTATCGCAGCCGTTACTGATGAGAAGAGGAAGAATAATAAGATACAGCCATACCGCTGATATCCATATAATTGATGCATACACTAAAATTTTATAAGCGCGTAGAACGCAATATCTTTGAAGATAAACGTAAAAATGGTTAAAAATAGCTTTATTTTAGGGTCAATAAAATAAATTAACATACGCTCTTCATTAATAGTACGAAGATACTTAAATTATTGCGTGATTATTTTTTTATATTAGCCGTTCCATTGGAGTTGTGGTTGTTCTAAGTTGGTTATAATTTTTAGAAGATGCTGAAGTCTTTTCGCCCTTTATTTTTTAGTATACTGCTTGCGCCATTGCTTTTTTCGCAGGAAGCAAAAGCGCAGGATCCACAGTTTTCGCAGTATTATGCTGCCCCCCTATACCTGAATCCTGCTTTTGCAGGTTCTGCTATGCAAGGCCGCATTGGACTCAACTATCGTAATCAATGGCCTTCACTAGATGCTTCTTTCACAACGTTTTCTGCCTATGGAGATTATTATTTCGATGACTATAATTCCGGCGTTGGAGTAATTATTACCGGTGACCGTGAGGGTTTGGCAGGATTACGCTCAAATACCATCGGTTTACAGTACGCATACCAACTTAATATTACAGAAAAACTTACATTCAGACCGGGTGCCGAAGTGGCATTTACTATGCGCGATATTAACTTCAACCGGCTGACTTTTGGTGACCAATACGATGAATCCGGTTTTATTTCACCCACTTCTGCAGAGGCCTTTGCTACTGGCGAAAATGTTTTTTATCCTGACCTTGGTCTCGGTGGCCTCTTCTTCTCTCCTGACTACTGGATCGGTTTTAGCATGCATCACATTCTGGAACCAAATCAGTCTTTTACTGATGACAATGCTGCTTTGCCGCGTAAATATTCTGTTCATGGCGGCTATAAAATCAGGCTGGCATCGCACTATCCCAAAGGCTATAATACCATGCCCAGAGAAAGAAGTATAACGCCTACTTTCAATTATAAATCACAGGGTGCTTTCGACCAGCTCGACGTAGGGATGTACTTTACTGCAGAACCTGTTGTGGTTGGAGCATGGTATCGTGGTATCCCTTTTAAGGATTTTGAGGGATTTCCCAGCAGGGAAGCAGCAGTTGTATTGGTGGGCTTTACCATGAACGGAATGAACATAGGCTACAGCTTTGACTATACACTTTCAGAATTGGGTATTGGCAGTGGCGGTGCCCACGAAATAAGCATTGGCTATTTATTTCCGGATAATGGCCGCAGGAAGCCACCAAAAAATGTGCGATTACTGCCTTGTCCAACATTCTAATGTTATGTAAGAACTTGATGCTATGTGGCCTGAAACTTTGTTTTTCAGGCTTTTTTTTGCTGTATGTTTGCCGGCGAGAATGCGTGGTCTTTTAGTTCAAAATGTCCTAATATTATAATAGGATCATATTTGAAAGAGAGACTATGAATTTAAGAATCTACCCTATTGTAATCTTTTTGTTATGCCTTTTCGGAGCACTTCAGGTACAGGCACAAAGTGACAATATTTACAGAGCCAATAAACTTTTTGAAATTGGCAACCATAAAGCGGCATTACCCTTATATCTGGCTTCGATTGAGGAAGTAAAGGCTTCCCCTGTTTTGCAATATAAACTGGGTGTAAGTTTTATGCAAAGTCCAGAATTAAATGATCAGTTAAAAAGCATTCCGTACTTGGAAGCTGCTGTTCAATCGGATGAAACACCTGCGGAAGCCTACCTTTTTCTAGGTCAGGCGTATCATAAAAACGTAAAAATGTCTGATGCCATTAAGGCATATCAGCAGTACAAGAAAAAGATTGATAGCAATGACAAGAAAAAGCACGCTGAAGTAGAGCGATATATTAACATTAGTGAAAATGCCATTTCGCTGATCAGCCGCACCAGCCATGTTTCGGTCAACACTGCAGGCAACAACATCAATTCAGAATATACAGAGTATAACCCGGTAGTTTCTGCCGACGAAAGTGTCATGGCTTTTACTGCATTGAAACCTGTAGATACCAAAGGCAGAAAAGGCGAATTGGAAGAAGTAATTCTTATTACCTATAAGAAAGACGGACAATGGGCAACCCCACAGCCATTGGATGTAAAAGTGCCCAATGGCGCAAATATTGGCACTGCAGGTATTTCCCCTGACGGGCAGCAGATGATCATATTTGTAGGCGGCGTAAACAATACAGGCAATCTCTATACCATTGAAAAAACTGGCGCTGAAAGCTGGGGCAATCCCATATCTTTAGGCAATACTATCAATTCCAAACACCTGGAAAGCACCGCTTCTATCACTCCGGATGGTAAAACTATCTATTTTGCCTCCAACAGACCCGGCGGCTATGGCGGCATGGACATCTACAAAACTGAGAAAACCAGTAAAGGTACCTGGGGATTACCGGAAAATCTGGGATCAGGCATCAACACTGCCTTTGACGATGATGCACCATTTATTCACCCTGACCAAAGGACCTTGTTTTTCACCTCAGCCGGACATCAAACGATGGGCGGTAAAGATATTTTCAAAACCGTCAATACTGGCGATAGCTGGACGCGGCCGGAAAACATGGGCTATCCTATCAATACCCCTGCGGATGATAACTACTTTACGCTTACTGCAGATGGTCGAAAAGGTTTCTTCAGCTCGGACCGGGCCGGGGGACTGGGAGGACAAGACATTTACTATTTTAACATGCCGGAAGATGCAAGCAATATTGCCCTGACTATGGTCAAAGGTAAAATCCTTGCCGGAGAAGGGGAGGGAAAAGCTGTCCCTACACAAATAAAGGTGGTAGACAACGACTCCAAGAAAAAAATAGACTACGTATACAGCCCGAATGCCGAGACGGGGAACTACCTGATCATCTTTCCTCCAGGCAAGAATTACGATATGATCATTGAGTCAGAAGGATTCATGCCTTATACCATCAATATCAATGTTCCAAATCAAAACTATTTTTACGAATTATACCAGCATATTCACCTTAAGCCTATCATGCAGTTTGATGTGGTAGTGGGACAGGAAGTGGAAGTAAAAAATGCATTTTTCGATCATAAGCATGATATAAAAATCGATCCTAAAATGGCCAATGAAGCTATGCTGGTAAAAAGTGATAGTCTCGATATGTTTGACTTGATGGAAGCAGTAATTGCCAGCAATGATGAGGTGGCATTCGATTATTTACTCGACCTCATGTATGCTACCAACCCGGTGGATATGGTAGATTTTGAAAATGAGCAGATCGAAGAAGTTGAAGCGGCAAAACGCACCTATTATTATGATGAAAGTGATGAAAGCACACTCGAAGCGAAGGTTGTAGGGTCAGAAACCATTTACACCCTGCCTACAATGTTTGTCACGGAACTGGCCAAAAAACAGAAGGAAGAGAACAAAGAAAAAACCATTGCTTACGACAAATCGCTTCTGGAACCTGTTTATAAATTGTACTTCGATGTGGACAAAAGTGCTTTAAAGTCGGAGTATCATGCTCAACTTCAGGAAATCATGATCTCCCTTAAATCTTATCAAAACCTTGGCATTGAGATAAGCGGCTACGCTTCTTCCGATGGCAATGCCGAGCATAACAGGAAACTGTCCAACGAGCGTGCCATCGAAGTATTGAACTTCTTTAACCATAAAGGGCTGGTTCGTCGTCGTATCATCGCCAAAGGGTTGGGTGCTAATGATGAGACTAAAGAAGGGAAAGATGAAGGTCGCCGGGTAGAAATTAGAATTGTAGACCTGAACACAATTTAATAATAGCAATTTAGCAGATATAGAACAAAATCAAAGAAGCCGACTGAAAAGCCGGCTTCTTTGGTTTTATAGTCATGCCAAAACTTTATCAATCTACGCTAAAGCCCTTTTATTCTCCAATACGGCACGAATTTCAAAATAGCTTATATTATCATCAAGCAGTTCTTTTATGGGAGAAAGCTTCTCCATGCCTACTTCTTTGATGGCTGCCTCAATGGCGTTTTGCTTTTTGTTATCGACAAAATCATTGAGCTTCAGACTTCCAGCACCGATACATCTTGCCAGATGGTTTTCAATCGTATTGGGCGAAAGACTCCGCTTTGCTGCTATTTCAGGTATGCTTAAGCCGCTTTTGTAAAGAGAAAGTGTTTCTTTGAAGGTATCGCTAATGGTGGACACGGTACCCGATCGCTTTTTACTTGTTTTCGATTTTTTAAGATGTATGCGACTCTCAATCTGGTTTTGCTTAAGATAACCATTGACCGTATTGCAAAATGCTTTCCCATACTTTTCCACTTTCATCTCTCCGAAACCTGCCATTTGCTTCAAAGCCTGGTTGGTAATAGGCAGATAGGTAGCAATTTCCACCAAAGCTGCATCGGAGGCAATGATGTATGGCGGTACATTCTCTTCTGATGCCATGCGGTACCGCAAGGCTTTTAAGTCCATGAATAAGTCGTATTCATATTCTGTTTGATGAATATTAGTTTCCGTTTCTGCTACTCTCTCTTTTATAACAATCGGCTGTTGCGCTTTCAAAGCTTCCCAGGCTTTAGGCTCCAGCGATAGCGTAGGATAGGTGCCTTCCTGGCTGCGGATATAACCAGCATTCATTAATTCTCTCACATAAAAGCTCCAGACATCTTTACTGTAGTCCTTACCTACACCAAAAGTTTTGACCTGGCGCTGTTCAGCTTTTATTTTCGATGACTTTGAACCCCTTAAAAAATCTATAAGGTAGCTTGCGCCGAAACGTTCCTTTAGGCGAACAATAGCAGAGAAAAGCATTTGCGCCTGTCGGGTAATATCCTTTTCTTCGAAAGTGCCGAGGCAGACATCACAGTTGCCACAGGTATCCGGAGCCTGCTCATCAAAATACTGGAGTAAATACTGCCTCCTACAGGTATTCGTTTCGCAAAAGACGCTCATTTGCTTTAGTTTTTTCAGCATGACATTAGAGAATGCAGCGTTATTATCCACCTCTACAAAACGCTCCATCTTCATCACATCCCCTCTGCTGTAGAAAAGCAAAGCCTTACTAGGCAGCCCATCCCTTCCGGCACGACCAGTTTCCTGGTAGTAGCTTTCGATGTTTTTGGGTAAATCCATATGTACCACAAAACGGACATTGGATTTATCGATCCCCATTCCAAAGGCAATGGTAGCGACGATAATCTTTACCTTATCTTTGATAAAATCTTCCTGATGCCGCTCCTTTACTTCGCGTTCCAAACCCGCATGGTAAGGCAATGCCTTAAAGTCATGCTCCTGAAGAAACTCGGCCAATGACTCCGTTGCATTTCGGGAAAGTGTATAAATAATACCTGACTCCTCCTTATAATCGTCCAGAAATGCGAGCAGCTTCTCTCTGGAATGCATTTTTGGCGCTATGGTATAGTTGATATTTTCTCTATTAAAGCTGGAAACAAACCATTTTGGAGAGTTTAAAGCAAGTTTATCGGCAATGTCTTTTTGTGTCAGACTATCTGCTGTAGCAGTGAGTGCAATGGTAGGCACTGCAGGAAAAACCTTTTTTAGCCTGGACAGCTGCAAATATTCCGGCCTGAAATCATGTCCCCACTGCGACACGCAATGCGCTTCATCAATGGCCACGAGAGCTATTTTATATTGCTCTAAAGATGACAAGAAGCCGCCATTTTCTCCTCCAAAGAGCTTTTCCGGTGCTACATACAAAAGTTTCAAGCGGCCCTCACTTATCTCAGCCATCACCTCGGCCTGTCGGCTAGAGGATTGAGAAGAGTTTAAATAGTCGGCAGCAATACCATTCATTTTAAGGGCATCCACCTGATCCTTCATCAAGGCAATTAACGGAGACACGACGATGGTCATCCCGTCCAGCAAAAGCGCTGGTAATTGGTAGCAAATAGATTTTCCACCTCCGGTAGGCATTAAAACCATCGCATCATTGCCTGCTATGATATGCTTGACAATAGCTTCCTGATGATTTCTGAAGGTTGAAAATCCAAAATAGCGCTGAAGGGTATTCTTAATTGGCTGCATGTGGTTTAGTAATCTGTGATAATCTGACGAAATATTAGTTTAATATAAAATTATCTACTAAAAATTGCTAATAAATATAGTATAAAAACTAATTATCTTATTGTAATGGGATTATTTCAGGTGCATTAATGTCAAAGTCCTGAAATCGTATTGTACTGTTACCTGTTACGTCCAGCGCGAAGGGTGGCACTCCCGGGGGCAAACGTGGGTAATAAGCAAACCTAATCTGTAGTGCATTGAATGCTAAACGATCATTCCGAAGGCGAAGCCCAAAACCGTAGCCCTGGTATGGTGGGGAAGTAAATACATTCAAGTTACCAAAATCAATATAGCCGATATCTGCAAAAACAAAACAGGCCATTCTAAAACCAAGTGGCATATAAGGTGTAAACGCGATGGTTTCATAATTGATAAAAAGCTTATCATGACCAATAAGTTGATCGTTTAATACACCCCTTATCCCATCGCGTCGGGTGAAGCGCAGATATTCCTCAGGATAACGTCGCAGACCTCTTGTAAAAGAGAATCTCACAAATTGTCGAAGCTGATACCTGCGCACCCAACTAATGTCTGAAATAAACAATGAATTCAATTGCAATGTCGCCTGCTCATACTCATTATTGTTTAAAAAGCCCCCTAGCGCCAGTTCCTGAAACCAATAGCCAAAACCTTGAATGCGCCTTCCGCCCCGGGCATTCAACCCTGTATAATAACGATTTATAAATTCATTTTGCTCCACCCCACCGGTTAAAACCAATGAACTACCGATGGGAATATCCTCGGTTCTTCCATAGTTGTATATAAGTTGATCCTGATAAAATGCCCTTTTGGAAAAACCTATAGAAGCCAAGTATGTGGTATGATCATGAAAGCTACGATTGGTATCGGCATTGACAAAGGGCCTTTGTAGGAAATTTTCATACATGACCCTGCCGGAAAGAACAAGCCGCGACTGCACACCATTATCGTTCTTTCCGACTTTATAGGCCCTTGCGAGCCAGACATCCCGAACCTGGCTTTCAACATTAAGAAGCGCCAGCAAACTGTCTCTGGTATCATACCAAACCCGACGCTCTCTGAGCTCACTAAAAAATGCACCTCCAGCATATTTTATCAGCGGACTTACAAATTGCCTTTCCAAACCCACTTCATAGCCAGAAGCATTATAACTATTGGCATACCTGACATTGCCCGAGATGAAAGAGCCACCGATATTGGGAATAAAATAAAAGCCATCATAATTAAACTCCTGACTCTCTCTGTCATTCCATAAAAATGTATTGCTAAAAGTATGGCCTGTACCAAAGATATTACGCTCTGCCAGCCTTAAAGACATTACATTTAGGCGTCTGGGCTGGAAATCTGCAGTAAAAGACCATACGTCCTTTACCACCACATGCACTTCAACGGTTTCATTTTCGTACTCGTAAATGTATATACGCGCATCCATGATAAAGGGCAAAGATCTCAACAGTCGTTCACTTTCCCTAATGTCTTTGATACTCACTAAGTCGCCCTCCCTGAAAAGCAACTGATTGCGTATTATACTTTTTCTGGTGCTGATATGGAATTTATTGGCAGCCTTAACGATCCATCCCTCTGCAGTACGCAAGGTATCGTTTATTTCAGGACCGAAGATATCCAGGCTCTGGATATTTAACTTCCCTATTAATTTGCCTCTAAAAGCAGCGATATCCTGTTGCCAGGTTACCTGCTCCATATTGGTGCCGGCTTCTGCAACTTTGAGCACGGAAGCCA
>JBGSXH010000168.1:0-22343 GCA_041751515.1 Cyclobacteriaceae bacterium
TTGAAGATCTGAATATAGAAACAGTTACCAAAGAAATTATCTCTATCAACAAAGAAAATATCTATTTCGATTATAACAGCCATATCTTAAGGCCGGAAGCCATGAAGGTGCTGGATGAAATTGCAGCATTTTACCAGGAAAACCCACAAGTGCAAATTGAAATATTTGCTTTTACCGATGACCGCGGAACAGATATTTACAATGATGTCCTTAGCCAGATGCGGGGACAGGAAACCATGGAATACCTGATGAAGCAGGGTATAGACAGGACTTCTTTGGTGATTCTGGCTCAGGGTCGAAGAAGCCCTTTCGCATCCAATGATGATGAAGTGGGCAGACAGTTGAACAGAAGAGTAGAGTTCAGTATTAACGGAGACTTAACGGCCTTTCAGACAGGTGCCAGTACTTATGTGCTGAAAGCAGCCAGTACTATCGAGAAATTATCAAGTATTACCGGTTTTTCCCGGGAAGTTTTAATGGATTGGAATGGATTCGCCAGCGAGCGCATTCCAGCCTATACTCCTATTCGACTCAAACATATTGAAAATGACTTTGAGCATGCGGCATTGTATAAAGTGGGTATGCAATCGGCAATAGAATGATGGAAGAAAGCAGTTATGTCTGGAAGCAATTCCCGGAAGTCAATCTCTATTGATCTAGCTACAAATTAGCAGCATTACACTTTGTTATAATTGCCGACATACTATCGTAAATATTGTTTGGAGTCGTCAATGCTGCTTACTCTCCTATCATCACAAATGCAGCCCAATAATAAGGATGGGGATGGCTTTCTCTCAGGACTGACTGTGCATTGGCGAAAGCCGTACGCTTATTGCCTGTCTTCATCCATTCGTTGTAAAACAGGGTCATCAGCGTCTGGGTGGCTATATCATCTACCGTCCACAAACTGATGATAATCGACTTTGCACCAGCTATCTGAAAAGCCCGCTGCAAGCCATGGACACCGGCGCTATTTTCAATATCGCTGATACCCGTTTCACAAGCAGAGAGCACGACCAACTCGGTAGCATCTAAATTCATATTCATTGCTTCGTAGGCGGTTAAAATGCCATCCTCTTCCTGCGTAGCTAAACTACTGGTGCGGGTATTGCCGGCACCAGCCAACAAAAGCCCCGACTGGAACAATGGATTGTCGGCCGAGAGCGCATTTTTCTCAATAAACAGCGTGTCAGAAAAGAAACCATGGGTGGCTATATGCAAAATCTTTGGATTGTTTGCACCCTTTAAAGCGCTTTCGGTTGCTTCGGCTCCCAACTTCAATTCGCCAGTGAGACCTTTACTGTTTAAAGCCTGATGCACAGCTATGGCTTCCGTCCTTGTGCCGGGCAATGCTGCGATATTTGTGCGTGGAGCTGAGGCCAAGTGTCCTTCAGCATTAGATGCAAGCACATTCGCTTCCAGAGTGAGACTATCCGTATCAAACAATGGGTCCCCGAGGACAAAAACTCCCTGCGATGCAACTTTACTTTGCTTGCTTGGCAGTATGTCTTTGGTGCTGGTCACCTGTTGTATTTTCATACCATCCATCAGGTAAGTTTGTGTTTTAGGATGTTGCAGCATATTGAGGCTGATGTTGTTGTAAACGCCATCCGGTGAAAAATAAAGCTGATGTATGCCCGTCAATTGTTCTTGTATGTTCTCCCAAAACGCTGTATAAGAAATAACATCCTTCAACCTATATTGCAGTGCATTTTTATAATATGAAATGTATTTTTGCTCCAAGTCCTGCCCATTATTCAAATAAATTAATTTTGGATGCACGGTGGTTTCAGAGGTTAAAATTAAAGCAGCATAGTAGATCTGGTCTGAGAAACCATACTGGGTGGTTGATTGCTGGCTCAGGCTGTCGAAGTTAGCAGCAATATTGAAAGCCCGAAAACGCACCATTTCAATCGCTGCTTCGCCCGGTTTCAGTTGACTTTGGATATCCTGCCAGGTAGTGGTGGCTTGCTTCGCCTGCTTGGCAAACAACAAAGATTTAGCAGATAATTCCTTTTCGAACGCATTGACTTTTTCTTCCAGTATGCTAATGTCTACCTGCTGTTTCTCAAGCTCACTTTTCGACAAAGCATATAACTTGCCCAGCTTTTCTTTTTCTTTTCGCCATAAATTGTAAGAAGATATTAATTGTGCATCCCCACTATTACTGATATTGGCGCGCATCTTATCTCCTGCTTGAAATAGTAAGGCCTTGGTAGCAAGCTGGTTATTGTACATTTCGCCTGCAAGAGCTGGATTGTGATCGTATCTTTCCAGCACTACAGAATTGAAACGTTCAACATCTCCGCGAATAGTAGTGTAAAAGTCTTTTTTCTCCTTTTCACTCATAGAAGGAAAGAAAGTGCGAATTTGCTCGAGTTGATGTTGTATGCCCATCACCAGTAGCGGCTCTGCCAGGTCATACCGCTTATTGAGCAAGTGAAGTACTGCAAGATTATTATATGAAGTGGCAACTGATGGATGCCGGTTCCCTAATGTTGCTAATTTTATTTCCAAAGAGCTTTCATAAAAGGCAATCGCCTCCTCCATTTTGCCCATGGCAGTATAGAGTGTACCCAAATTGTTGAGCGCAATAGCGTAAGTAGGCTGTGATTTCCCATTGCGCTGCGCTTCAAGCGAAAGTGCTTCAAGGTATCGCTTTTCAGATGCACTGTACTCTCCAGTCTTACGATACAAGCCAGCCAGGTTTACCAGATTATTGGCATACAGCTGATGCTGTTTGCCAACAGTTTGCTTATAAATATCATCAGCGTTCAGATACAAAATCCTGGCTGAGTCCAAATTGTTGGTAGCAATGAAGTAACTGGCATAATTGCTAATGGCCGTAGCATATTCCTGATGCTTTGTTCCAGCGAAAGCTGCATAGATGGGTATAGAACGATCAAAGTTAAGCTTTGCCTTCTCCAGATTTCCTGTTTTTAGGTATAATCCAGCCAGATTATTATAAGTTGACGCTAATTTCAATCTATCCTTACCGTTTAAAGCATCTTGTATGTTAGCAGCCTTTAGAAAATGAGTCTCCGCCTGCGCATAATCGCCCATCTCATCCAACAACACGGCCAGGCGTTCATAGGCCGCCGCAGTTTCGGCATGCTCTTCACCATAAACCTTTTTATTGATATCAGCAGCTTTTTGCAATAGCTCATTGGCCATCGGATAATCGCCAGTGGCTTCATGCAACTGACCCAGATTATTTAAGGTCCCTGCAAAATAGCTGCTGGTCTTTCCATAGGTATTAGCATAGATGTTATGGGCTTTCTTGAAGGAAATCTCTGCCTCGGTAAAATTTCCCGCACTCTGATATAGTTTACCTTTGTAGATGAATATTTTTGCTATTTCCGGATCCTGGACGTCATAGTTGGCATAGTAGGACTTTAGTACTTTGTCGTAAAGACTGTCAGCTTCTACCAGCCTGTTTTGTTCCTGATAAATAAGCGATAAGTTGAGTAAAGTGGCTGCATAGTCCAGATTTTCTTCTCCTAAAGCCGTTTCCTTGAGCTTTAAAGTTTCCAGGAAAAGCTCTTCTGCCTTAGGTAATGCACCATGAAAATGATAACTAAGGCTAAGGTCATTGAGTACGACCAGATAGTTTGGGTGGTTTTTACCAAGCGACTTTTCAAGTATTGGAAGAGATTTTTCCAGCAGCTCAATGCATTTTTGCCAATCATTTTGCCAGTAAAGCTCAGTACTATCGTAGTAGCTTTTCCATTCCTGAGCAAAAGATGCTAATGGAAGTAATAGAAAAATTAAGATTATTTGTGTACTCCGCATTAAATTATTACACTGACTGCAGTCAAATTTTTCTTCAATAAATTGGTGATCTTTTTAAGCTGTAATTACAGTTTTAGTAGTAATGGTTATGATTTAGCAGTTCAGTTAATTACAGCACCTTTATCAAAATTGCTTTAAACAGCTCCCCACGGATAGTTTCACTATTTCCAGTTTTTCCGCAAGATTAAAGCTACTGAATGTACTAAAGAAAAGTCTCTGCAAGTTGATGCAAACGGTACATGCGAGCGTTTAACTATTCAAATCATCGACAGGTTATCTCTGCATCCCTCCCGCTCAAGTTTTCGGGGAAATGATTGTAGCTGCGATTATAGAATGCCAAGCTTAGCTCCTGTCTGAAAGCGAATTTCGCAATATAACTTTCAGGGGCAGACACTGCCCGGAAACACTGTAGATATTTATGCTGCTATTGTCTTTATTATACATAGAAATTGAACGCTCCTAACGACAAATGTTTTAAACACATTAAAGTTCTATTAGCTTAGTTTCCGGTAGAAATACAAAGACCAGGTTTGACTTCGTATGCTTATGATCTTCACCAGGCAGTTGAATACGTTGCCTATTGGTATTAGTAGCTGGTGAAAGACTTAAAAATGTAATTAATAGTCAGATAAGGAAATTTTGAATATAAAATAGCTGGTCTTCACTGCATTCACTTTAGTATGTTCTTACACGTAAGAAGCTGACAACGCATATAATGCTGCTGATATGTTGATAAGGAGCTCAGAACTCGAAATAGATTCGACTTTTCTAGAAAAGTATATTTCGATACTGAAGGAGGAGTCTGAAGTTTCTGTCAGATTAGAGTCTGGGGTAATAGCAATTTACCCGATGTATCAGAATTTGAAACCCACAGAAATCAGGATTCTGTAAATATATAAAAACAAAGATGCATATGAATCTCATTTGCAGACACCACATTTCAATCATTATAAAAAAGCTACTTTGGAAATGGTGAAATCACTAAAACTGATAGATATGACAACGATTGATGAGGAAACTTTGCCTGAAGTATTTGAAAAACTAGAGAAAAGTAAACAACGATGTATTAATAATGGCTTCGGTAATCCGGCTGGCATCATATAAAATTTAGCTTCATGACACTTTCAGAATACAGTCATCATTTTTAGATGGGTGTGGAGTTTGGTAATTGGCTAGTCAGCCATTTGTTCCAATGCGATCAATCCTCATTTGCCCTACTTTATTATGCATGGGTATGATCCTGATCCACTGCCATATACTCTTAAATGTAAACCGGAAATAAAAAAGGAGCTACAAATTAATGTAACTCCTTCATAATCAAGAGCCCCCTGCCGGGATCGAACCAGCGACCTACTGATTACAAGTCAGTTGCTCTACCAGCTGAGCTAAGGAGGCTTTTGCTTAAAGCGATTGCAAATCTAAGAGAACATCTTTAAAAATCAAACCCTAAAAGGAAGTTACCGCAAGTATTTTCGTAGAATACTGGTTTATAGCCTCAAATGTTCCTGACGATCTTTAACTGTTGCTTAAGATTACCAATTTCCTCCTGGGCATGGGCTATTTTTTCATCAAATTCTTTATTTAGTTTATCCGCCGTGCGGCTTTGGGCAAAAAACTCCAGATTGTTTTTCCATAGCACAATATCATTTTCAAGCTGACTGATTTGTTTTCTTATGCCATTTTCCTTTTGCTGTATCCTGCGGTCTGCGTTAGGTCCTGACTTGATTTTATGCAACTGCACTGTTAATTTCAGCTCAGTTTTTTCCTCCTCAGATAGTTGGATCTGCTCTGCATATTTGTCCAATGCTTCCAGCAACTGATTTTGTATTGGCTTAATACTTTCTTTTGGCACAAAACCTATGGTATCCCATTGATCAAGCAAATCATAAAGAGTTGATTCAGGATCTTTATCCTGGATGCCAATATTTTCAATTGCTGCGCAAATCGTTTTCTTTGCTTTCAGATTGGCTTTGTATTCATCTTCTATATGTGCACCCTGTGTTCTTTTCTTCTGAAAAAAATGATCGCATGCGGCTTTGAATTTTTTATATACCTCATTGCGCTGCTTCTCAGGAACCGGCCCGATTTCTTTCCATGCCACCTGCAACTGTTTCAGTGCTTTAGCTGCATTGTTCCAGTCGGTACTGTCTTTTATAGCTTCGGCTTTTTCTACCAGTTCAAGCTTAAGTTTAAGATTTTCTTCCCGGCGTCCTTCCAGTCTCTTAAAGAAAGCATTTTTATTACTGAAGAAGGCTTTAAATGCCTTCCAGAACATTTTATTGATATCTCTGGCTTCATCTCTTGGCAAACCACCAATCTTTTCCCAATCTTTTTGAAGGGAAATAAGTTCTTTGGTTTTCGCATTCCAGTCGCTGATATTTTCTGAATCGTACTGTGCATAAGGCTGCACTTTATCAGCTAATTCCTTTTTCTTTTCTGCATTGCCTGACAAGTCCTTTTTAAGCTGGTCAATATACGTCCTCCTTCTATCGTACAATTGGTCTGAAGCCGCCTTGAACCGTTGCCAAAGAGCTTCTTGATCGGCTTTTGGAACCGGACCAATATGTTTGAACTCTTCATGCAAATCATTGAGTTCTTTGATTGCGTCTTTGATATTTTCAACTTTAAGGAGCTGCTCTGCCCTATCGCATAATTCAATCTTTGCTTCGAGGTTCTTCTTGCGATCAAGTTCCTTCAATTCGAAATGGATCGACCGGTTGTCATAAAAACGGTCCATTAAGGCATTATAATTAGCCCAAAGTGACTTCACTTGTGCTCCCGGCACCGGACCAATGGCCTTCCACTCTTTCTGAAGTGCTTTTAAAGCTTCAATACTGGTTGCGCTTTCTTCTGAATCAACCAGGTTTCTGAGTTTTTCCAGGATTGTATTTTTGGCGTTAAGATTGTGTTCTTTATGCTTTTCAAGTTCCTGATAGTGCTTACTGCGTTTTTCTTTGATGACCTTATAATGCTTTTCAAAGGAAACCATGGTTTCACCTTCTTTGAAGTCAAAGTCCATAGCATCTCCGCCATCGGCCACAAATTTTTGCAAAGCTCCTTCTTGCTCAGCATGCTTTATATCGTCCATAGCTGCACGAAGGGCTTTAAGATGGCGGTCAATTTTTCGGAAATTCGTCTCTTGTGACAAGGTCGCTATGGCCTCTAGCAGGTCTTTTTTGCTGGAATGGCTATAGTCTATATCTTCATGATCGTCCCCATGTGGGTCACGAGCATGCTCTTCATGATTATGTTCCTCCTGCTCTGCAGCATCCACAGGCTTTTCTTCGATAGTATCTTGCGGATGCTTGTCACTGGCCTGCAATTGCTCATCCTTATCTTCCTGTGTTACTTTATCTTTATCAATCATATAACTCCTGTTATTGCAATGTCATACCTGCGTATAACAAAAATAGCGAAATCTTTAATTTAGTCGTGGATCTATAGGGTAATTCGCAAACATGCGAAACTTCCCTCCCATGCCTTTTAATATATTTTTCCACAATATATCTGATTCCATATCAAATATATTGGCAATGTCCGGCTGTTGGTATACTATCCAGCTGTTTTCCTTTATTTCCTCATCCAGCTGCCCCTGGCTCCATCCGGAATAGCCCAGGAAGAATCTGAAATCACTTTGGTCTATAGTACCATTATTGATCATTTGCATAACCTGGTCAAAGTCTCCTCCCCAATAAATGCCTTCTGTGATCTTATCGCCTCCTAAACCAGGTATTTTATGGATAAAATGGAGCGTATCCTGCTGCACGGGACCGCCTACGTATAGTAGACTATTAAAACCATCAGCATTGTCCATTACATCGGCAAAGTTTAAGATGGAAGGCTTGTTCAATATAAATCCAAATGAACCATCCTCATTATGCTCACAAAGCAATACGACCGTTCGCTCGAAGTTGGGGTCGGGCAAGAAAGGGTCGGAGATTAAGCAACAGCCTTTAGAGGGCTGCTCTACTTTGCCGATATTGAAGTATTCTTCTTCCATGAAGATCTTATTGAGTTATGAATAAAACAGGTAATGCTGCTGCTTTATATTGACAACCTTATTCAGCTTGTAATATAGAGGATGTAACAAGAAATATCCATTATCTTTTCTTTAATTCCCTGTATAATAGTAGATTTCCTACAGTAAAGAAAGTCATGGCCATCATCCTTCCAATATTTAGAAACTTAAAAATTGGAGAAAATGTATTATAATGGGATAATGCTAAACTTTTCATCAAAATAAAAATTAATTAGAGCAAAGCCAATTATCCTAACCAAAACTCTTGTATGTCCTCCGATATTTCTTCAATTCGTCAAGATTACCGCAAACAATCACTTTCTGAAGATACTATTTCTGAAAATGCTGTAGTACAATTTAAATTATGGTTTGAGGAAGCTGTAGCGGCTGCTTTGCCGGAAGTAAATGCGATGCACCTATGTACAGTTAGTAAGGATGGAAAGCCGTCGGGAAGAATAGTCTTATTGAAGGGAATTTTGGAAAATGAGTTTCAATTTTTCACGAACTATAACAGCGCTAAAGCAAAAGCTATTGATGAGAATCCGAATGTGTCAATAACCTTTTTTTGGCCAGAGCTGGAAAGACAGGTAAGAGTGGAAGGAAAAGCGCATAAACTATCAGCGGAAGTTTCCGACGCATACTTTGCAAGCAGGCCTCATGCTTCTCAAATTGGCGCCTGGGCTTCCTCGCAGAGCAGTGTCATAGAAAACAGAACGTTTCTGGAAGAGGAGAATACGAACATAAGCACGCAATTTGAAGGTAAAGTGATACCCAGGCCACCTCACTGGGGTGGCTTTGGTGTTATTCCGGAAACCATAGAATTTTGGCAGGGAAGGCCTAGCAGACTACATGACCGCCTGCTATATTCCAAGCTTGAAAATAGCTGGAAAATCGTGCGTCTGGCTCCGTAAATTAATGCAGCTCTGTAATATTTTTAACCGCCAGCTGCTGACTTTTTATAAAACCTTCACCATAACTAACTCCTATGGACTGGCCTGATTCTATAGCTCTGGCTTCAACAAAGCGCATAAATTGCGGACTGGAGATAAAAGTCTGAGGCTCCTCACTGTCGGGATCATGAAATTGTGACTTATAAGCTTTAATCGCCTCGATCTTTTTATCCCAGTAGGTACTGATATCCACTACAAAATCTGGAATAGCGGCACTACTTTGGATAAAGTGGTATACTGCTTTTGGTCGCCAGGCTTCCTGCTCAAGACCCTTAAGTTGTGTGACGACCTTTTTTAAGCCCGCTACAAAACAAGCTTCTTTCGTCAAGATCGCAGCCCTGGGATGGTCAGGATGGCGGTCTGCAAGTGCGTTTGTCAGTACTATCTCGGGCTGATATTGCCTTATCTTTGTAGCAATTGCTAACTGGTGGGGTTCATTATTGACAAAAAAACCATCTTTGAAATCCAGATTTTCTCGCACATCTAATCCCAGAATAGTAGCAGCAGTCTTCGCTTCTTTGTCTCGAATAGCTGCACTTCCGCGTGTGCCAAGTTCTCCCCGGGTAAGGTCAACGATGCCAACTTTTTTACCTTCAGCAATTGCCTTCAAAAGTGTTCCGGCACAGGCAAGTTCTGCATCATCAGGGTGGGCAGCAAATACAAGTATGTCTAGTTTCATACGCCGTAATAAGGGTGGAGTTGAGATTGGTAAAAAATTAAAAAAAAAGGCCTGCTAAGGCCTATAAAACAATATTACTAAAAATTATTCAATGTTACTACATTTAATTATCGTACCCTCAGTCTTTGGCCGATTTTGAGGATGCTGTTGGTCCGAATTCCGTTCATTCTTGCTAAGGCTACGGCTGAAAGGCCATATCTCTTACCTATACCACTAAGGGTATCTCCACTTCGAACCCTATGATAAACCACTTGTCTTGCTTCCTTTAGATAAGCGAAACTTTTTGGACTCACCATTAAAGTATCAGTTTTCAATTGGAGGGTTTCGAAGTCATACATATCCTGCGGATCTATTGCATTTCCCGCATACCTCACTTCGTAATGCAAATGCGGACCACTGCTCCGCCCCGTGCTGCCACCTAAACCAATAGTGTCTCCAGCTTTCACTTCCT
Organism: Cyclobacteriaceae bacterium; assembly: GCA_041751515.1. Taxonomy (GTDB): domain Bacteria; phylum Bacteroidota; class Bacteroidia; order Cytophagales; family Cyclobacteriaceae; genus JBGSXH01. The sequence goes on from JBGSXH010000168.1 coordinate 9,891, forward strand.
GACCTATCTGCACATGCTTTTCTGACATATGGCCGTACAGTGTTTCCAGCCCATTATAGTGGCGCAAAACTATATAATTGCCGTAGCCCCTGGGATCGTATTTTGAGATCCGCACAATCCCGTCAAAGGTGGCCATTACCGGATCACCGGTATTCAACTTCAGGTCAGTGCCATAATGCCATCGGTATGATCGCATTCCAAAATTGGAGGTGATGCGCATCTCATGAAGCGGTGGCGACCAATTCAAATCAGATTCAACATTAATCAACTGCAGATTTAATGTATCGGTAAATTTAGCGCCATCTACTTGATAGGGGTCGATAGAATACGAGTCCCAAATGGCATAATACTCCTGAGAGGTGATCCAGACACAATCAATTTTAAGCTCTTCCGCGATCTCAACCAAACTGGGCATGCGCTCATAGCCGGTTATCACAGAATCTTCTTCGAGAATATGGGGAGCTTTCTTTAAATCAGGCCCTACTTCGACCTCTAGTTCAATTTCCGGATCCGGCATTGTCGCATCGAAGTCGAAAGTACTCGTGTCGGGCGATGCATGATCTATTTCAGGAGTTTTAAATCTTAAAATCTCTAAAATACCTTTTCTTTTAGGACGATCCTGACCATAGGCAGGACTTAATAGTACCATCCCTAAAAGCACCAGTGCAAAATTTCGTAACATTAATTTTGTTCAGAAAGAGCAATTTCTTTAGCGGCCAAAAATCTTTCGGCATCCAATGCGGCCATGCATCCTGTACCTGCGGCCGTGACTGCCTGTCTGTAGATATGGTCTTGAGCATCGCCAGAGGCAAAGACACCTTCTATATTTGTTTTGGAAGAGCCTGGAATCGTTTCGATATAGCCACTTTCGTTCATCTTCAATACATCTTTAAAAATACCGGTATTGGGCTGATGACCAATAGCGACAAAAAAGCCGGAAATGGAAATATCTGATAGTTCACCTGTTGTACGGTTCTTAATCCTGACAGCTTCTACTGTATCCTTCCCGATTATTTCTTCAGTTTCAGTATTCCAATGAATTTCAATATTAGCAGCATTTAAAACCCTTTGTTGCATAATGGTGGATGCACGCATTTCGTCACGACGTACCAGCATATGCACTTTTTTGCAAAGTTTAGATAAATAACTTGCTTCTTCACAGGCAGTATCGCCACCACCTACAACGGCAACTTCCTGGCCGCGGAAGAAAAAACCATCACAAACTGCGCAGGCAGAAACACCGTTTCCATTTAGCCTTTCCTCGGAGGGTAATCCCAGCCATTTTGCTGATGCGCCGGTAGAAATAATGACAGCATTCGCGGTGATTTCATGGGAATCATCAATGATTGCTTTATGAGGATAACCGGAAAAATCTACTTTTGTAACCAGACCATGCCTTACATCTGTGCCAAAACGCTCGGCTTGTTTTTGAAAATCCATCATCATTTGAGGGCCAACGACACCATCTGGATAACCAGGGTAATTTTCCACATCATTGGTAATCGTAAGCTGACCTCCCGGTTGGCCACCCTGGTATAAAACCGGCTCTAAACCAGCCCTTGAAGCATAAATAGCAGCGGTAAAACCTGCAGGTCCGGAACCTATTATGAGTACGTTAACAGTTTCTTGCGTCATTTCTTAATCTAAGTTAAATATTCAACTGCAAATAAAAGTAAAAATTACAATTCAGGAAGAGTTTATAATTTGATCCTGACAAAAAAAAGGCCTCAAAAGAGGCCATAATTATGCGGTACAATCAATTTTATCCCAAATAAGGCTTCAATGCTTTACTTCTGGAGGTATGTCTAAGACGACGGATCGCTTTTTCCTTAATCTGACGAACACGTTCTCTTGTCAGGTTAAACTTCTCTCCGATTTCTTCAAGTGTCATGGAATGCTCTCCGTTGAGACCAAAGTATAAAGTAATCACGTCTGCTTCCCTTTGAGTTAAAGTAGAAAGTGCACGTTGTACTTCTCTGCGGAGAGAGTCGTTCATTAGCTCAGAATCCGGTGTTTCTTCACCATCATTTTCCAAAACGTCCAAAAGACTATTTTCTTCACCCTGTACAAAAGGCGCATCCATAGAAACGTGACGACCGGAGATTTTCATTGTATCGACTACCTCAGAAGTAGATACTTCCAATACCTCAGCCAATTCATCCGGAGATGGTTCACGCTCAAACTTTTGCTCAAGTTCAGAGAAAGTTTTCGAAATCTTATTCAAAGATCCTACCCTGTTCAATGGTAATCGTACAATCCTGGACTGCTCAGCGAGAGCCTGCAAAATGGACTGTCGAATCCACCATACTGCGTAGGATATAAATTTAAAACCACGGGTTTCATCAAAACGCTGGGCAGCTTTTATAAGCCCCAGATTCCCTTCATTGATCAGGTCACCAAGCGATAAACCCTGATTTTGATATTGCTTGGCCACAGATACCACAAAACGGAGATTAGCTTTAGTGAGTTTCTCCAGCGCCATTTGATCGCCTTCACGAATTCTCTTCGCCAATTCCACTTCTTCATCGGGAGTTAGAAGATCTACCTTGCCAATTTCCTGAAGATATTTATCCAGGGATTGACTCTCCCTATTGGTAATCTGTTTACTGATCTTGAGCTGTCTCATTCACTATTTTTTTAGATAAAATTTGATTGTACTTCGACTAAACATATGCTATCGATCTGAAAGTTCCAGCATATTTTCATTTCAGTACAATCAACCAATAAATGACTGTTTATTGCAGATATTGTTTAGGCAATTATTTGTTTTCAGGCTTTCTTTCCGGTTTTGGAAGTAAAGCTTTTCTGGACAACCTGAATTTGCCGGTTTTCTTATCTACTTCAAGTAATTTCACCTGAATTTGTTCACCTACTTCAAGTACGCCTTCCATATTTTCTAGACGCTCCCATTTTATTTCGGATATATGCAATAGGCCATCTTTGCCGGGCATGAACTCCACAAAAGCGCCGAATGGCATTATTGACTTAACTTTTCCTTCGTAAGTATCGCCAACTTCAGGAACAGCTACTATATTTTTAACTCTGCGAACAGCATCATCCATTGCGTCTTTGTTGACTGCAAATATGCTCACAAAACCATTATTTTCTTTTTCTTCGATGATTACCGTTGCACCGGTTTCTTTTTGTATTTCCTGTACAATTTTTCCACCTGGTCCTATTACCGCACCGATCATATCTTTATCGATCTTAATAGTGACGGATCTTGGAGCATTTGGCTTAAGGTCAGCACGGGTCTCGCTTAAAGTTTTGCCCATTTCACCAAGAATGTGATTTCTTCCTTCCCTGGCTTGCATTAATGCTTCTTCCAGTACTTTAAAGTCGAGACCATCAATCTTAATGTCCATCTGGCAAGCGGTAATACCTTTAGAGGTTCCGGTTACTTTGAAGTCCATATCACCAATGTGGTCTTCATCACCAAGAATATCTGAAAGAATAGCATACCTGCCAGTTTCCGGATCGGAAATCATTCCCATGGCAATACCTGAAACTGCAGAAGTAATATGAATACCCGCATCCATTAATGCTAATGTACCTGCACAAACAGTGGCCATTGACGATGAGCCATTGGACTCAAGTATATCTGAAACTACGCGAATAGTATAAGGATTATCTTCAGGTTTTGGAAGTACTTTCTTCAGGGCTCTCATTGCAAGGTTACCATGGCCTACTTCTCTCCTGCCTGGTCCACGATTGATTTTTACCTCACCGGTAGAAAAGCCTGGGAAATTATAATGAAGGATGAATTTATTGTAGCCGGAAACTAAAGCACCATCAATCATTTGCTCATCAAGCTTGGTACCTAATGTAACAGTAGTTAATGACTGTGTTTCACCTCTGGTAAAGACTGCAGAACCATGCGCAAATGGCAGGTAATCCACTTCACTCCAGATAGGACGAATTTCGTTTAATTGGCGACCGTCAAGGCGGATATTGGTATCCAGTACTGCTGTACGAACCGCTGCTTTCTGCACTTTGCTGAAGTAGCGGTCGATAAGGGCCGGATTAAGCTCCTCTTCAACGTCGAAGCCTGCAAGCAATTCTTCTTTTACACCTTTAAAGAGTGTACCCCTCTCTTTTTTGTTAGCCAGACCTTGCTTAGCGATCTCATACAATTTCTGATAGCTAAAGTCATGGATACGAGTAAAAAGCGCATCGTCAGATTCTTCGTGATTATACTCTCTCTTTACCGTAGTCCCTGCAGCCTCGGCAAGTTCTATCTGGGCATAGCATTGGTCTTTGATGGCTTCATGTGCAATTTGAATCGCTTCCAGCATTTCAGCTTCAGAAACTTCATTCATTTCACCTTCCACCATTAAAATATTGTCTTTGTCGGCTGCTACAATCATGTCGATGTCCGGGTCGGTCACAACATCTGTAGCCGGGTTGATATGGAAAGTTCCATCTTGTCGTGCTACTCGTACTTCTGAGATAGGCCCGTTGAAAGGGATGTCAGAAACGGCAAGGGCTGCCGATGCTGCCAATGCAGCGAGAGAGTCTGGCTGCACTTTTTTGTCTGCAGAAATCAATTGAATATTGATCTGGGTATCTGCATGATAATCGCTTGGAAACATTGGCCGGATAGCCCGATCAACCAGACGGCTCACTAAAATTTCGTGGTCAGAAAGCCTTCCTTCCCGCTTTAAAAAACCTCCTGGGATTTTACCAGTAGAAGCAAATTTTTCCTGATAATCCACTGACATCGGTAAAAAATCTACGCCTGGCATAGCATCTTTTTTAGCAACTACAGTTGCCAGTAACATGGTATCCCCCATGCGTACCACGACAGAACCATCTGCCTGCTTAGCTAATTTGCCTGTTTCTATACTAATGGTGCGGCCATCCTTTAGTGTTATGGTTTTGGATATTACTTTAGGTAACATATATCTCAATATCTATTTATAAATCTATTAATGTCGAGTGGAAGTGTAATGCGAAAAGCATCTGCAATGGGGCAATAAAAGAGGGAATTCATATCATGAATCCCCTCTCTTAAAATAACTTTTACTTTCTCAGACCTAATTCCGCTAAAATCGCTCTGTAACGCTCAATGTCGTTTTTCATTAAATAATCTAAAAATCTTCTTCTCTTACCTACCAATTTCAAAAGACCTAGTCTTGTTGAATGGTCTTTCTTATTCACCTTTAAATGTTCTGTGAGATGGGCAATACGGTGGGTAAAAAGTGCAATCTGAGATTCAGGAGAACCTGTATCTGACTTTGTTTTTAACCGACCATGATTTTCAAATAGCTCTTGCTTCTTTTCTTTTGTTAAATACATGCTTAGTCAATAAAATTAAATTAAAGCGCAAATATAAGGCAAAATACTGCTTCATGCAAATGTTGGCTTTTGCTTATCTTCTTTATCTTCGATGTCTTCTTTAACTTTTTTCTGCTTTTTCTCTGCCAGGAAGTTTTTGAACTTGTCCAGCCAGACACTGTAAACATCTGATTCAAATATTCTCGCGTCTTTTCTTGCTTGCTTCAAGAAAAATAAGCCGAATGGCAGTAGAAATAAATTAGCTGCCCATACTCCATAAACGGGAGGAACAAGGCCTTCTTTTCCCCATTTCTCTCCGATAATAGAGAGTACATAAAAGATAATGAAGAAGATAATCGATATGATTACCGGTATCCCGAGACCACCTTTTTTAATGATGGACCCTAAGGGAGCACCAATTAAAAACATCACCAAACAGGCCACCGCCATCGAAACTTTCTTATGGCGTTCATTATCATGCACATTTATTTCATGGCTCACATTTTTGAGGTTGTTGGACTGCACCATAATATTATTTTTAATAAACCTTGCCTGGCTTAAAGCCTGACTATAGGCAGTTCTCTTTTTATCAGATTTATTAAAAAAACTTTCCAACTGTGCCAGTTGTGCAGAGTCTGGATCAATCCTACTATTTCGTGCCAGTTGTCGGATGGAATCCGTTTTTGTACGTGTAATTGCTTGTGTAAGGCGGTTGCGCTTGCGCTGCTCAGCTATGTTAATAGTAGAAACAGAGTCTTCAACAGAGATGTCATGCTTTTTGCGTACAACGTCGAACTCATTTTCCAATTGTTCCGGAATGCGTACTTCATCTTTTAAATGATAGGAATAATACCTGTTGGCACCCGCGTATATACCATAATTGGTGTTGGTGACTTCGGCTCGCATAGAATCAATATCGGCATTAAGCTGTCCGATGTTTTTCATGAGCCTATTGGTTGAAAACAGGTCCTCATCGGTACGTTGCATATCGAAACTGGCCAAAGAAAAGATGTATTTGCTTTCACTGAACTTATTTCTCACATAGGGGTCAATATTGGCCTGATTTCCTCTGTTGTTCCGGTCAATGCTTTGTGTATAGCTATTACCGTTGAACATTTCCAGCATGAGGTAACGGTCATTATGAAAGGTGTACATTTTGCCTGAGTCAGCAAGAATTACTTCCACATTGCCCATCCGGTCAGTATGGTTGTAAATGATAAGTTCTTTCAAAGACTCTCCGTCATTAAGCTTTTGGTTTACCTTAATGGAATAACCCGGAATACCGTTATAAAATGTTCCTTCTTTAAGATCCAGAGAGGGCTTTTTTTGTCTGATATCATAAAGCAAAGAGTACGCCTTAAGATTGGCTTTAGGTACAATGTAATTGTTTGATAGAAAGGCGGCAAAAGTAAGCAGAATTGTAAATACAAAAATCGGCTGCAGTGCACGGGTGAGCGACAAACCTGCACTTTTAATAGCAGTCAGTTCAAAGTGTTCACCCAGGTTTCCAAAAGTCATTAAAGATGATAGCAATACCGCCAGTGGCAATGCTACAGGTGTCATGTTGATGCTGAAATACATTAATAGTTCGGCAAAAACAGCAGCACCCAGATCTTTACCCACAAACTCGTCGAAGTATTTCATCATTGACTGCGTTAACAGTATGAAAACTACGACCACAAAGGTTAAGAAAAATGGACCAATAAATGCTTTAAGGATAAGTTTATCCAGTTTCTTCATATGCAATCTCTTACCAGCTTCTACGCTACATTGTGCTTTTTATTATTGACTAGACCATTTGGCCTACAAAAATAACAAAGAAAACCGGCAGAACCTCCTATTAGCCACCAACAATTTCTCTCAGGTTAGTCACCAAGCCCTCCCAGAGGTCTTCCAACTCCTCTTCGTCGTCGTTATCGGAATAATCTGTAATTCTTAAAAAGACAGATTGCGTAAGCTCACTTTGCTCTAGTTTAAATTCCACGTACCCCGCATCCTCATCATCATGTCCATTCTCGCCAATAAATTGGTACTTGACTGAAGAGTTAGTTTTGAAAGTCGCCATCTTCGCTTTATGGTCTTCCTGGTCCCAGATAAAATTAAAAACCTTATCCTCATCTACCGTTACGTCATCGGCAAACCACTGACTAAGACCGCCCGGAGTGTTTAGATACGGGTAAAGCATTTTCCTTGAGGCATTAATTTCGAACTCTGACGTAAATTTATGTTTGTTCATAGGCTATTAATTTTGAGTTGCCGATAAGATAGATTATTTTCTGAAAAGGAACAATAAAAAAAATCTTTGACCACACGCTTGCATTCAATAATAAAGCTTTCGTATGTTTGCACTCCCAAACGGCGAGGTAGCTCAGTTGGTTAGAGCGCAGGATTCATAACCCTGAGGTCACGGGTTCAACTCCCGTCCTCGCTACACAATCTAAAATCCCCTTCACAATCAATGAAGGGGATTTTTTATGCTTTTCTGTTGAATCCCCGATCTCCTGTTTCTCTTTGAAAATTATTTTTCAGGAAACTATGTCGAAAAGACACATTGCGTAAATATTGCTTTAGGTGCATAAAATGTACTCATCCTAGAATGTTCTTGTATTTAACTGATTAATAACTACTTGCAAAAGTCGGTTTCGGCTTAAAACTTACCTGCCTTTTTTCTAAAAGATAGCTAACCAGTCACTTGGAGGCATTCTTCTATTGAGTTTTTGATTTTATTTGCATGCGTAAAATTCTTTATTACTATTCAATGTCTGTATGAAAAACAAACTGGCGGGAGCCATCTGCTCTCTGGTATTGCTCACCTTTCTTTATGGTTGCGATGTTATTAAGGATATTCCACCGGTTGAAGCACCTCCTAGCAAGGAAGAAACTGTTGATGAGGAAGAAGAGCAAGAAACTTCAGAAGAGGAGAAAAATGACAATCTTTCTGATGAAAAGCCAGATGAAAATACGCATGAGGAAGAGGATGATATTCCCGAGGAAGCAGTAAATGACACGCCGCTAAAGCACTTTTTAATAATGGCTGGCGAACATTATTCCTCTAAAGAAATAGTGACCCTCAATACTGAGGAGCTTCATTTTCAGGCAATGTTTGATAGCAGTGCGATTTATGCTACTCCTCTCAAAGAAGATCAGGCAGATATTAATAAACTGCTAGGCATGTCAGATTGTAAAACTCTTCACCATACCAATAGTGCCCGTATTGGCTGGCGCTGGTATGAGGAAAGTCTTCAGATTCTTGCCTACACTTATGTTAATGGTGAGCGACAGTCCAGCTTCATTACCACGGTCGCTTTAAACGAAATATATGACTATAGCATTCTGATGGAAGAGGACCGCTATGTCTTCAAGGTGGGTGAACATGAAGTGGAGATGCAAAGAGGCTGCTCAGGCGCAGCCAATGGTTATATGCTATACCCCTATTTTGGTGGCAATAATGCTGCGCCTCACGATGTATCTATTTGGATAAATCTCGACCAAAATCTGGCTAAATAAAACTTTTGCTTTAGTAATCCCTTATTTAATTGCAGGTACTGCATTATATACAATAAGGAAGGATGAGCTCAAATGATAAAAAGTCAGGACATCAACTAAGGAGGAAATTTTTAAAGCAGGTCTCACTCGGGATTGGTGCCGGCATCACCGGCCTTTATCATATGCCCGTTTTTGCCCAGACTGCAGGATCGAAGAAAATTCGCCAAAACGTTAAAAAACTCAATATAGCCCTGGTCGGCTTAGGCAGCTACAGCCGTGGTCAACTCGCACCTGCATTGCAGGAAACAAAATTTTGCCAATTAAGCGGCATTGTTACAGGAACACCTTCCAAAATTCCGGAATGGCAGCGCAATTATAGTATTACTGATGAAAATGTCTACAGCTATGAAAATTTTGACGAAATAGCCAGGAATGATGCTATTGACATCATTTATATTGTTCTACCCCCTGGAATGCATGCCGAATACACGATACGCGCAGCGGAAGCGGGCAAACATGTCATCTGCGAAAAGCCCATGGCCACTTCAGTAGAAGATTGCCAACGTATGATTGATGCCTGCAAGAAGAATAATGTGATGCTGTCCATCGGATATCGACTTCACTACGAGCCTTACAATCGACATATCATGGAAATTGGTCAGCAGGAGAAATTTGGACCTGTGAAAAAAATCGATGCTTCGAACAGTTTTCGTCTCAGCAGTACGGGCGTCTGGCGTCTTGATAAGCAGTTGGCAGGCGGCGGCCCGTTGATGGACATGGGCATTTACTGCGTACAGGGCGCCAACTATACGATGGGCGAAAGTCCTGTTTCAGTAAAAGCCAGGTTTGAAGAGAATACAAGACCCGCAATGTTTACAGAAGTGGAAGAAGCCATTAGCTGGACTATTGAATACGACAATGGGGCAATTGCAACCTGCGATACGAACTATCGTGAGCGTACCAGCAAACTGAGTGGAGCAGCTGAACGTGGACATTGGGAATTAAATCCTGCTTACAGCTATGGCGGAATTTCGGGAAGTACGAGTGAAGGTCAGCTCAGCTTCCCTCAAGTCAACCAGCAAGCGCTGCAAATGGATGCATTTGCTCAGAATGTCTTGAATAAAGAGGCAAGCATTGTTCCGGGAGAAATGGGTAAAGAAGACATACGCATTCTCATGGCCATTTATGAGGCAGCAAATTCCGGTGCGGAAGTCAGGTTATAAGCTAAGTATCTATCTAATTTTTGTTCATCAGGTCTAAAACGGCAGTCGTCATTGCTCGGGTGCCAGTTTTTATAGTAGGCTCAGGTAATGGCGCAAACATAGGGGAATGCAAAGAGGGCAAAGACTTGCCTTCTGCCTTTGCTTCTGCCACTAACTCCGGGTCTACTGCACCAAGCCAAAACATGAAAATAGGTACCTTATGTGCCTGCATGCCAAAACGGCTAAAATCTTCTCCCACCATATATGGATCAGTTTCCACCACTTTGTCTTCACCAAAGGTGTTTTTAAAAAGCGAAACCATTCTTCTGGTCAAGTCAGTATCGTTCACCGTGGCCGGTGTTTGTGGGTCCCGAATAGAAAATTCAGGCATCTTATCATCGCTTAGCCCTGCAGCTTCTGCGAGATTAATGCAGATTCTTTTAATGGAGGCAATGGTCTGCTCTCTTACTTCCTCAGAGTAAGAACGCAGCGTCAATTGCATTTTCACCTGGTCAGGGATGATATTATGTACGGTACCCCCATGAATGGAGCCCACAGTAACTACTGCAGGAGCAATAGGGTCAATTTGTCGGCTAACAATCGTTTGGAATGCATTGATCATTTGGGCACTTAAGACTATGGGATCGATGGTTGTATGAGGTGCCGCACCATGCCCTCCTTCCCCATGCACTGTAATGTCCATCATGTCTACGCTGGCCATCATAGGACCTTCCCGGTAACCAATTGTTCCCGCAGGAAGGTAAGCATTGTCATGGAGAGCGAGTGCATAATCCGGTTTAGGAATTTTATCATAAAGTCCGTCTTTAAACATTGAATCTGCACCAAGACCATTTTCTTCCGCAGGCTGGGCTACAAAAACCAATGTACCCTGCCAATGGGCACGCATGTCTACTAAAGTTGTGGCCGTACCGATAAATACACTCATGTGCACATCGTGCCCGCAGGCATGCATCACGTAGGTCTCATTTCCCGCTGCATTTATACCTTTTTTCTTGCTGGCATAAGGCAAACCCGTTTTTTCTTCCAAGGGAAGTGCATCCATATCTGCACGTACCAATAGGGTCGGCCCTTCTCCATTTTTGAAAACACCAAATAACCCATGTCCACCGATATTTTCAGTCACTTCAAAATTCAATGCCTTCAACGATTCGGCTAATGTTTTGGCAGTTTCTTTCTCCTGCAGTGATAGTTCAGGATGTTCGTGCAGATGCTTGTACAAACATTCTATTTTGTTATAATTAGTGTCGACCGACTTTTCTATCAATGCTTGTGTAGAATTTTGCGCTAAGACAGATACTTGTAGTAAGAGGCCAAGTGATAAAGTAAGTATTCCTTTCATAGCCAAAAGATAATAAAAATGATTTTTAAGTAAAGACTTACATTGTTAAATAGCACGCTCTGACCTCCAAATAGGAAATAATATTTTAATTAGATTACTAAATCTTAGCTCAGTATAACAAAAGTGTATTTATATGGCTTAATTATTGACATTGAGCGAAGAATAACGTATAATAAATTTAAAGATCTCACATCATAAACGCCGAAATAGTTTTATGTTTGAGTGTACTGTTTTATTAAAGACTGGGACGATGAGAAATTTAATAAGTAACTTATTGATGCTATTGGTTTTAAGCACTCCATTGGTAGCGCAGCATTCTTCTAATGACGACAGCAAGTCACTGAGAAAAGATGGGCACCGCATCGAAAACTGGGATATTGTACGAAATTACGATGATCGCTATGAAGGCGTTGTCGGTAGCCCCTTTCTTTTTAAGCATTGGCATGCTGGCTACTTTATCAATGAATCTGATCATAAAATCGGCATGTTAAAACTGAATTATGATGCTTACAAAGGCCAAATAGTAGCCGATAGAAATGGGGAATCCAGTTTTGTAGTATTGAATGATAAGAACATTAAAAGGTGCGTTATTACAATTAGAGAAGACAGCATTGTTTTTGTAAAGGCTGAAAACATTGAAGGCATCGAGGGTGCAAAATACCTGGAACTAATGTACGAACAAAATGAGGTAATAGTATTGAAACACCATGTCAAAATGTTGATGGACGCCAACTTCAGACAACCTCATAATGCTGAAAACAGAAATGATGAATTTGTGGATAAGACATTCTATTATGTCGACTGGGGCAGTGGCCCGCAACCTTTTAAATTAAATAAGGGAAGCATCAAAAAGACTTTTAAGGATAAAGCTTTTAATGTCAATCAGGTAGCTGAGCGACATAATTTTAATTTCAAAGAAGAAGTGGATGTGGTCAATCTCTTTAAATTATACGCAGAAGCAAAGCCTTAGAACTTCACGACCACTTTTCCTAGATGGCTCCCTGAATCCATATCGTCAAAGGCTTGAACCACGTCGCTAAATTCGTATGTTTTACCGATGAGGGGAGTAATCTTATGTGTCGTGATGAATTGAAGCATGGTCTTAAATTCTTCATCATTGCCCATGGT
>JBGSXH010000169.1:0-1510 GCA_041751515.1 Cyclobacteriaceae bacterium
TACATGACAGTCTTTTTGCTGACCTGGAAAGCTTAGAGCGAAATGCAGCAATGGATACTGCCCGAGCCGTTCGATTGGCCGAGTTTGATTTTCTAATCAGTGCCAGTTTTGTAACTATGGCCTCACACATTGTAGCAGGTAGAATCAATCCACATGATCCCGAAAACTGGGAGAATTATGCGAGACATCCGGATTATGAAGAAATTTTAAATAAGCTGGAAGGCAGGGATAAACCCTCGTCCATTTTGGAATCCCTGGAGCCCAATAATACGCAATACGTAGCTTTGAAAAAATATTACTCGAAACTCGTTGAGTATAACGCCGATAGTTTGTGGCAACCATTAGCTCTTCAGCTCCCAGTAGAGGTTGGAGATGAACAAGATAACATAGCTAAGCTTAAGCAAAGATTATATATTTTATCATATCATGAAGATGAGGACATCAATGATCGATTTAGTGAGTATACGAGTGCTGCGATAAGCACTTTTCAACAAAGCAATATGCTGGACAGCACAGGGGTTGTAGATCAGAAGACACTCGACGTTTTGAACCGCAGTTACGATAGCTGGCTTTCACTGATGAAGCTAAATCTCGACAGAATGCGATGGCTTCCTGCAGACTTTGGTGATGAATTCTTGATAGTCAACATTCCCGATTACCATTTACACTTAATTTCTGACGGTGAGCTCGCAATGGACATGCGTGTAATTGTCGGTGATGAGTATAATGAAACCCCTATTTTTAGCGACACCATTGAATATATAGTTTTCAGTCCTACATGGACGGTCCCACTTTCTATTGCCCGGGAGGAAATTTTGCCCAAAATGAAGAAAGATAAAAACTATCTTCAGGACAGGGATATGAAACTATATGATGGATGGGCTAGTGATGCGGAGGAAATCGATCCCAAAGACATAAAGTGGAAAAAAGTAGAGAAAGATGATTTTAACTACAAAATTGTAGAGAGTCCAAGTAACAGCAACGCTTTAGGACAGGTCAAATTTATGTTTCCTAATAATCATGCGATTTATTTACATGATACCCCTGGAAGGCATCGTTTTAGCGAATCAGATCGGCGATTGAGCCATGGCTGCATAAGAATAGAAGCACCGGTAACATTGGCTGCTTACCTTTTAGAGGAAAATGAAGAGAATGAAGAGGGCAATGAGTGGAATGAAAATACCATCCTGGAAGCCATGGGAGAAGATGAGCCTCTTGAAGTGCTTCTGGAGCGGCGACTGCCTATTCATATTGTTTACTGGACCTGCTGGGTCAATGAAGCCGGCGTGTTGCAGGTACGAAATGACATTTATGAATTTGATAAAGAGCAGGAAAAACAGCTAAGCGTACTGTAAATAAGTATTATAGCATACTCCTGGCATACAAAAACCGCAGTTTGTATGCCGGGTTTTTCAGACTATCAATCTGAACTCCTTCGCTGGAAGCATGTATGAAGGCAACCTTTCCATTGTTAGAATGGACGACGATGCCAACGTGACCAACATCCCGA
>JBGSXH010000170.1:0-3299 GCA_041751515.1 Cyclobacteriaceae bacterium
GGACAATAACTATTGCTCATCGAGTGCAAAGTTCTGCCAATAAAAGCAAAGATTGGTATGGTTTATTAGTTGCTTTTTGCATGGCCAGTTCGCATGTGGTGGCTGTACTATAAAAGCCGTTCGCATCGCTATTGATGACGGACAAAGCCTCAGTTTTAGTGGCTGTCGAGGTAAGTCCGGGTACAAGCATGCCACGGTCTCCGGCCATGCCACAGCAACCAAACCCTTCAGGAATGATTACTTTATCAGCGAAATGATGGGCGACCGTATTCATTTGTATCATTTTTCCTGCTTTAATCATACTACAGGTGGGGTGTAAAATGATTGATGCCTGCTTGCTTGTGATTGCTATATGGGGAAGAATATGCTCATTCAAAAGGTCTAGTATGTCTATGAATTGTAGCTTGTTATATTTATCGACTACTGATTCACATCCGGAAAAATCCTTCATTTGCCCGAATGCATAGCTGCAGGTACTCATATCCACAAATATAGGTAAAGCACCACTATTGGACGCTTTGTAGAGCGCATTGATAGATTTTTCCACCATGTACTCATGAGCGGTATTATAGCCCTTAGAACTAAAAGGTTGACTGCAGCATAACCCTTCAATGTCGTCAGGAATAACCAGTTTCAGTGCTGCTCGCTGACAGAGTATGGTAACGGCTTCTCCAACATCCAGCGTTACGCCCTTGTAAGCTCCCATTGTTCTCGATATGCAGGTCTGAAAATAAACAATATCACCATCGCGCGAGGCGTCTTGTGTGACTACTTTAGATTTTCTAATTCCAGGCATCCATTGCGGAATTGCTGTGTTCAATGTATGTAATCGCGTGCTGAGTTTGATCATTACGTTATCACCTATCATATTTGCTAGGCGAAGACTGGCAGATACCAGTGCTGTGGCCATATTGAAATTTCTCGCGATGGAAACAGCGATGCTTTTGGACAGTGGACTGTGTCGATTTGCGCGTAGTTTCTTTACCAAATCTCCGGTGTTTATTTGAACGGGACAGGCTTCAGCACACATGCCATCGGTGGCACAGCTGTCTTCTACATCAAATTTCATATCTTTTTCAATGGCTTTCAGTCCTGATCTGTCGTTTCGTAGACGCAGGTTGGCCATTGCCCTTTCCAGCACAATTCGCTGTCGTGGTGTTGTGGTAAAGTCCTTGCTTGGACACAAGGGTTCGCAAAAACCACATTCTATGCATTTGTCGACTGTATTATCAACAATGGGCAGCTGTTTCAGGTGCTGAATATGTGCTGCATCGTTATGATTGATGATGACTCCTGGGTTTAAAATGTGCTGAGGGTCGACGCGTGCTTTCAGCCTTTTCATGATATCAAAGGCGGCACCTCCCCATTCTGCAGCAACAAAGGGGGCCATATTTCGGCCGGTACCATGCTCAGCTTTCAATGAACCTTCCAAAGACAGTACGATATCCACCATCTCCCGAAGGAAATGATCATATCGGTTAATCAGCTCGGGACTGTCAAAAGCCTGTGTAATCACGAAATGGATATTACCATCTTTGGCATGCCCGAAAATAATGGCATTATCATAATGGTATTTACTAAATAACTGGTGCAGGGCTAGAATGCCTTTGCCAAGATTTTGAAGGGGAAAAGCAATATCTTCGAGAATAACAGTAGTGCCTTGCGCTCTTACAGCGCCTACTGCCGGGAACATGCCTTTTCGGAGTTTCCAAAGTAGTGCCTGCTCAGCAGGCAGTTGCGTCAGCGCTGGCGCAAATAGCAATTTTAGCGATTGCAGGATGGGCAAGGCATGTTGCATTTTTTGTTCGAGGGCGTCTTTGGTCGCTGCCTGAAATTCACAAAGTAATGCAGCAGCGTTTAAGGGGAGTGTCTGTATTGCCTCGGGTGCTCCTGGTAAGTGCGCGACTGCTTTGAGGGCCGCCCTGTCCATTAGCTCCAATGCTTCAGCTCCGATATTTTTTAAATCATCAATTGATTTGCAGGCATTGAAAATATCTGCAAAGTACAGCATTCCTGTCGCCCGGTACGGTAATGAAGGCAACGTTTTGAGTCGGGCATTGGCTATAAAAGCGAGCGTACCTTCAGAGCCAACAAGTAAATGGGCAAAAATATCCAGAGGATGTGTATAGTCCAAAAATGCATTTAATGCATAACCAACGGTGTTTTTGGTCTTGTATTTACGTCGAATTGTGGCTAATAGTGTGGGATTATCAGTTACCTCGGCCTTGATAGAAAGCAGATCATTGGCAAGCAATGAGCAATTTTTGTTAAAATTTTCATAATCTTCTTCCTTGTTGGTATCAAACTGCTGTCCATCCGGCAATATGAATGAAAGGCTTTCCAGGGTATGGTAGGCATTGTGTTTTACGCCACAGCACATGCCGCTACTATTGTTTGCCAGTATGCCACCCATCATTGCGCTGCCTATTGAAGCCGGATCCGGACCAATTTTGGCCTTATGGCTATTGAGCATGATATTAAGCGCTATGCCAATAACGCCAGGCTGAAAAAAAACAACATCGCCCTGCTTTTCTACTCTTGCGTTTCGCCAATGTTTGCGAATATCCACCAAAATGCCATCCGTGATGGCCTGCCCAGATAAGCTGGTTCCTCCCGCCCTGAAAGCCAATGGCGTATTACTTTCACGGGCGTACTTGAATATGGAGATGATATCTTCTTCATTTTCCGGAAAACACACGACCTTAGGTGTCAAGTGATAAAAGCTGGCATCACTGGCATATGCGGCCAATGTGAGTGGTTTAGTGGTAAATTTTTCCGGGGAGAGGGGAATATTCAATGGTAAAGTAGTTTCTTAAAGTTTTCAGAAGCGGATTTTTGGGTCAATAAATTATATGTTCAAAATTAAATAACCAATTGATAACCAATATCGTTAAATTCGGTTAGTTTTATAAACAAGACCACTAAAATTAATACAACTATGAAGTCGAATGAAAAAATAATCTTAACTGCGATTATAGGTGCCCTTGCAGGTGTAATTGTTGGCCTATTTGCTGCTCCTGACAAAGGTTCTAAGACTGCTGAGAAACTTTCTCACGGCCTTGGTGACATATGGGATGATATCCTGAAAACTGTTAAACAAGACAAAGCCGAACTTGAAAAAGAAAAAGAGGAGTTTGAGAAAAAGGCTCAGGAGTTAAAGGAAAAAGTTGAAAGCGAACTGCATAGAAACTAATATCCTTTCTATATAAAAACTGCTTAAATAAAAAAGGCCTTCTTTGATTCAAAGAAGGCCTTTTTTAATACATAGGAATTTAAAACTCATTTTGCATAGCTGACAG
>JBGSXH010000171.1:0-2484 GCA_041751515.1 Cyclobacteriaceae bacterium
TCGGCGGTCACGGCCTGCTGGCAGTCTTTGACAGTGGTAAAAAAGGCCCGACTGTAGCATTCCGAGCGGACATCGACGCCTTGTCCATTCAGGAGGAAAATACCTTTGATTATGTTTCTAAAAATCCTGGAGTGAGTCATACTTGCGGTCATGACGGCCATACAACGATGGTTTGCGGCCTGGGTATGGTGCTGGCTGCAAAAAGGCCCGACAAAGGCAAAGCTGTTCTGCTCTTCCAGCCTTCTGAAGAAACCGGAGAAGGGGCACTTGCGATGCTGCAAGATGCCAAAGTAGCAGCACTAAATATTGATTATATTTTTGGCCTGCATAACCTGCCGAATTTCGAGAAGGAAATTATTGTACTGAAACCAAAAATATTTGCGGTTGCCAGTACGGGTATGGTGATTAAACTTAAGGGTGCCACCAGCCACGCCGGCGAGCCTCAGCATGGCCGGTCACCCGCGAAGGCTTTGGCAGCAATTATCACAGGCTTAGGCAAATTGCCCAGAACCGCTTCCCCAGAAGCTTTGGCATTAGTAACTGTGGTGCATGCGCTTTTGGGAGAAATAGCTTTTGGGGTGAGTCCGGGTTATGCTGAGATCCGAGCAACACTCAGGGCTAAAACTGATAAAAACCTCCGGACCCTGTGTCAGAAAGCAGAGTTACTCGTGGCAAAATCATGCGAAAATCCTCATCTGGAATTTGAATTTGAGTATGTTGAAAGTTTTCCTGCAACAGAAAACGATGAGAAAGCCTATAAAATTATGGAAGAAGTAGCACGAAAGCATGAGTTTAAGATTCTTTTTCCAGACAGGCCTTTCAGCTGGTCTGAAGATTTTGGGCAATTCAAAAAAATTGCAAAAACGGGATTTATTGGTCTCGGCGCAGGAAAAGAACAGCCTGACTTACACAATTACAACTATGATTTTAATGATGAAATTATTCCTGCGGGTGTGAAGTACTTTGAAGCAATTGCTGCAAGACTACTACATGATTAGGTTTGAATGTTATCTGAATTCGAAGACAGAATTTATCTTTAATGCCTTATTTATTTACTAATTATTAGATAGTGTTTCATACATCCTTCATAGAAATCAGCAAATCTGCTCTGAAAAATAATATTAACTTTTTGAGGAAAAAGATAGGTGACAATGTGATCCTGTCATCTGTTGTCAAAGGAAATGCTTATGGGCATGGGCTGGAACAATTCGTGGGTATTGCAGAATCTTTAGGCATCAGACATTTCTCTGTCTTCAGTGCGGAAGAGGCATTCAGGGTGTTTCAAGCCAGAAAAGTGAATAAGACTACGATACTCATCATGGGCCAGATTGATAATGAGCAAATGGAATGGGCCATCCGTGAAAACATTGAATTTTATGTTTTTGAACTCGACCGTCTTTATGCAGCCATCAAGATTGCCCGTCAAATTGGTAAAAAAGCTATCCTACATATCGAGGTTGAAACCGGCATGAACCGCACCGGTTTTGAAAAAAACGTTATTGCCAAAGTGGTGGCCCTCCTGAAAGATAATGAAGATTGCCTCACTTTTAAAGGGCTTTGTACCCACTATGCAGGTGCAGAAAGCATTAGTAATTATGTCAGGGTGTGCAACCAAATTAAGCGTTTTCAAGAATTTACAGCATACTTCAAAAACGAAGACCTCGTTCCACAAATTAGGCATACCTCCTGCTCAGCGTCTACTATAAGCTACCCTGAGACACATATGGACATGGTGCGCGTTGGCATTTTGCTATATGGTTTCTGGCCTAGCAGAGAGACCCTGATTGAGGAACTCAAGGGCCTGGACAATCCCAAAGACCCATTAAAACGGGTTATCAGCTGGAAAAGCAAGATCATGAGTACTAAAAACGTACGAGCTGGTGAATTCATAGGCTACGGTACCTCCTACCAGGCATCGGGAAATATGTGCATCGCTACAGTTCCTGTCGGCTATGGTTATGGCTTTTCCAGATCGTTAAGCAATGTGGGCAGAATTCTCATCCGCGGTAAAAGAGCTGGTGTATTAGGCGTTGTGAACATGAACCTGATGATCATTGACATCACTGAAATCAAAGGCGTACAAAAGGGAGATGAAGTAGTGCTTATCGGCACACAAAAAAAACAATCTGTGTCTGTGGCTTCGTTTGGAGAACTTAGTAATCAGCCCAATTATGAACTATTAACCCGACTTCCTGCTGATATCCCACGCCTCATTGCACGATAATTTGCGTTGAATTATCTTTTTATATAATGTAAAATTAGAAATAATTTCCTACATTAAAGTCCTATTCATACTATTCTGCGAAACCATTCTTCACAGGAAAGAAATATAAGTGTCCTTCAATGAAATTTAGATTCACAGGCTCGAGACTTATTGCTTTGCTCTACCTTGTATTGGGCAGTGTGTGGATATTACTGTCTGATTGGCTCCTTAGCCTTCTCAATTTAAATCTGCTGGAATCGCAATATTACCAAACCTATAAA